>NZ_KV823484.1:2479-145509 GCF_001815965.1 Corynebacterium sp. HMSC22B11
GGGGGGGGGTTGCATGTATTAGGCGTTTTCTTTGCCCTGCTGCGCCCAGAAGGCGTCCAGTCCATTGCGAACCTTCTCGACGTCCTCGTCGGTGCCGAGGAGCTCGAAACGGTAGAGCTCCGGTACTCCGCATTTGCGGGAGATTACAGGACCAGCGATGCAGTAATGCTCCCCAAAGTTGGTATTCCCACTGGTGATTACTCCCCTGATTAGGGCACGGTTTTCTGGGATGTTGAGGAACTGGATCACCTGCTTGGGTACGGCCCCATTGAGCGCTCCGCCGCCATAGGAAGGCAGCAGAAGAACGTAGGGGGCGTTGACTCGGATCATGCCTTCGAGCCTGGGTCTCAAGGGGATGCGCAGTGCGGGGCGTTCCAGGCGTTGAATGAAGCGGTGGGTGTTTTCGGAAGCGCTGGAAAAGTACAGAAGATCTGGGGTTTCTTCTTCTGCTCCAGGTGTGGACGTCGAAGTCATGGCCCCATAATACATGCCGACGTAACAAAAAGATACCACGCGACCAAGTTGTAACTACGGTGCGTCGAACTTATGCTTGTGTCGTGGAGATACCCCGTCGAAGGGGAGCACTTCGTTCAATCCTCACCCGGGGATTGCGGCACTCTGGAGTGGGGTTTCTACCGCATTTTCAGTGCCAGCACCGCCGAAAAAGAAGGTGAAACTAATGAGAGAACATCCATCTGTACAACGCCACGGTTCCTGGATTGAGAGCATCGCCGTCACAGAACTTCTTCACGACGGCAATCACGCTGAGGCCAAGGAGTTGATTGATAGCTCTGCCTCTCCCGATGAGGTGGTGGGAGATGTTCTGCATTTGTTCTCTCTCTTTTTAAGGCTGCAGAGTGGGGCTCACCCCGAGGAAGTTTCCAGCTTCTTCGAGGCCAGCATGGCTGTTGGTCCGCCACCGATCTTCGGTACCCGCCCCCGCCTGACCTAAGATCCCCGCGCGGTAGTTAGTTCCTGGTTGGGCGCAACACCCAAATTGCCCCCAGAGCGTCTTCGCCGAGGGGAAAGCTTTTTTTACCCGTCACCTGGACCAACACTGAGCCGCTAAAGGGGGCGCCCTGATCCCAGCTGACCTGCATTCCCACCCCCAGGTCCTGGGACTCAAAGAACCGCAGCAGTTCCGAGTTATCGTCGGCAATCCGCACCACCTGGCCCAGCTCGCCCGGAGCTAAGGCGGTCAACGGGGTGGCGTCCGGCATCGCGACCTGACCATCGGCGGAAGGAATCGGATCCCCGTGCGGATCGGTAGCTGGATTGCCCAGCACGTCAGCGAGGCGTTCCACCAGGAAATCGGAGACCGCGTGCTCGAGGTTCTCCGCCTCCGCGTGGACCTGATCCCAGCGGTAACCGAGCGTGTTGAACAGGAAGGTTTCCAGCAGGCGGTGGCGTCGCACCATTGTGAGAGCGACCCGGCGCCCCACGTCGGTGAGGGTAACCTCCCCGTAGGGGGCATGATCCACGAATCCCTGCTCGCGGAGCTTCTTGATTGCATCCGAGGCCGTGGACAGGCGCACCCCGACTTGGGAGGACAGGGCTTTGGCGGTCACGGGGTTCGCACTCCACTCCCGGAGATTCCAAATAGCTTTCAGATAGTCCTGGCTGCTCGTGGAGAGTGAGGCGATGATGGAGGCAAGTGCCTCCGGGTTTAGCGACTGGTTCTGAGTGAAGGGGTCAGCCTGATCAGGAAGGGGATTTTCGGCCTTCTGGCCTGCAGTATTCTCCGGGCGCATGGCCCTTAAGCCTAGCAGCCTGGTTCCCACTTAGCCGACGCCCACGAGGCCACCGCCGCCCAGGGCATAGCCCGCGAAAGCCACCGTGTCGAGGAGCCCATGGGCGATGACGAGAGGCCAGACCCGGCCGGTGCGGCGGAAATACTCGATGAAGACCAGCCCCATCACCGCATTACCCAGGCCCGCGGATAGGCCCTGATAGAGGTGGTAGCTGGCCCGCAGCAGGGCCGAGGCCGCGAAGATCGCGGGCCAGCGCACGTTCAGCTGCCGCAGCCGGGTTGCCAGCCAGGCGACGACGATCAGCTCCTCGGCCACCCCATTGGCCCAGGCGTTGAGCAGCAGGGAGGGCAGCGTCCACCAGTGCTCGCCCAACCCGGAGGGCACCACGACCTTTGAGGCGCCCAGGTGCACCGCCAGCGCATAGAACGCCAGGCCCGGCAGTCCGATGAGTGCGGCCAGCCCCGCCCCGTGGGGCCAATCCTTGGCGCGGATCCGCAGGCGCAGGCCAGCTCGGGACGTCAGGTGTTCAGCCGACTGGGGCGGCAGATGCCGCAACAGCAGGAAGGCCGCCAGCCCGCCCCACGCCAGGAGTACGCCGGAGGTGATCAGCTGAAAAGCCGGATCGAGCCACGCCAGGTGGGACTGGGATTGGTTGAGCAGGGCCTCCTGCTCATTGAGAGGGGTCGGGTCCGTGAGCGCCTCGACCAGCCGGAGTATCGCGCGCAGGCCGGAGGCGCCGAAGGTGACCGCCAGCAGGAGGGCGAGCTCGACGCGCAGGGCTCGCCGGTCGCGGGGGAGGAGCTCGGCGCTCATGGCTGCCCATGTCCACAGGACTCGTGGCTGTGCTCCGCTGTGCAGTCGCACCAAGCGCTGTGGTTGCCCGCGCCGGGGCGGGGCTCGTAGTTCAGGGAACCCAGGTCACCGGGCTCGGCCAGCGAGAGCCCGTCCACCGGCAGCACCGCCGCGGCGGCCTGCACCTGCTCGGCCAAGGCCAAAAGGTCTGAGGCGCTCACCCGGTCGCTCACCGCGCCGAGTTGCAGCGCGATCGGCCACCGGCCCGGTACCCGGGCCGGGTCCACCAGCGGCACCGTGACCGATGCCCAGCCGCAGAGGTTCCACAGCGTGCCCCACGGCGTCCAGGCCGTCTGCGCCCAGAAGTTCAGTCGCGGGCTCAGCCGCGAGAACGCGCCCGGTGCCGGGGGAGCGCACGCCAGCATCGGGGTGGCGACGACATCCAAGCCCGCTGCCGACCAACGGTGAAGCGCTGTCTCCTGCATCCGGTGGATGCTGCGCTCCATTTCCACACGGCGCCAGCGGGGCACACCCGCGCCCTGCCGCTTGAGCCAGCTCGTGAGCTCCGAGAGCGGCTCCGGCAGCTCCGCGCAGCGGGTGGAGAGGACGGTCGCGAAAAGCTCGAAATTCGCCGGGTCATAAGGCTGTGGTGCTTGGCGGACCTCCGCCACCGATTCCCCGTTGGTTAACAGCGCGGTGGCCCCTGCGGTGGCTGCGGCGATCGCGGGATCCACCCGGGAGTGGTGGTGGAAAGGCTGATTCGTATAGCCCACCCGTAGGCCCCACGGCTGGGTGCGGGGCAGCTGATAGGCCTTGCGCGTGTTCGCGAAGGAGTCCGCAAGGTAGCCGTGGGCGGAAGGATTGAATCCACCCACTGAGGTATCGTGCGCCGGCTTGAGCCCCACCAGCCCACAGCAGGCCGCTGGCACCCGGATGGAGCCACCCCCGTCCGTCGCGTGCGCGATCCGCGCCACCCCGTGGCCCACCGCCGCCGCAGCCCCGCCCGAGGAGCCACCAGTCATCATCGACGGGCTAATTGGGTTGACCGGGGCCTCCTGCCCGACGGGCTCGGTATAGGCGCTGGTGCCGTACTCCGCGCTCGCGCTCGCCCCAACCAGACGTGCACCCGTCGCGAGCAGGTTCTCCACCGCGGTATCGCTGTGCGCGGCGCGGAAGCCCTGACGCGCGTTGCCCATCGTCACCCACTCGCCCGCGACCTGCTGGGTGTCCTTGACCAGCAGCTCCTCCCCGTTGAGGTGGGAGGCGCTACGCGCTTCATCGACGTGCGGGCGGTCGTAGACCCGCGCCACCCCCAGCTGCGCGGGCGAAAGTCCGGTCTGCTGGCTCATTGCCGCGAGCCGCTGGGCGAAGGTATCGGGGGTGGGGCTGAGCTGTGTCACACCGGCTAGGTTACCCGCCGACCTCGCCCACCCCCGTGATGTAGCCCACTAGTATCGGAGGCCATGAGCAACACTCCCACCATCGCTTTCCTCGGCCCGCGGGGCACCTTCACCGAGCAGGCCGCGCTCGAGTTCCTGCGCGCAGGCCACGTGCCCGGCGTGCCCGCCAGCTCAGCTGGGTCCGACCCCGAGAACGCCGCCCAGCTGGAGCCCCGCACCAGCCCGGCCGATGCGCTCGGTGAGCTCCGTGAAGGCCGAGCCGACTACGCGGTCATCGCGCTGGAGAGCTCCGTGGACGGCCCCGTCGCCCAGGCCGAGGACGCGCTGGTCACCGGCGACCGCGTGCAGATCCTCGCCGAGCTGCTGGTTCCGATCCGCTTCGCGATCGGCGTGCGCGCCGGGGAGGCTGAGCGCTTCCGCAGTGCCGCCAGCGCCGAGGAGGGCGGGGTGGCCCCCGTGTTCAGCACCCACCCCGTTGCCGAGGCTCAGGTGCGCGACTGGGTGTCCGAAAACCTGCCTGAGGTGCAGTTCAGCCCGGCGCCCTCCAACGCCGCCGCGGCACAGGCCGTCGCCGAGGGGCGTGCCGATATCTGCGCGGCCCCGCTGCGCGCCCTCGAAATCTATGGGCTGGAAGCGATCGCCACGGACGTCGCCGACGTCGCCGAGGCCTTCACCCGCTTCGCCCTGGTCTCGCGCCCCGTCCCGCCCGCACCGCGCACCGGCCATGACCGCACCGGAGTGGCCTTCACCGCCCAGCACGACCGCCCCGGCAGCCTGATCTACGCCCTGCAGCAACTCTCCCTGCGCGGGGTGAATCTCACCCGAATCAGCTCCCGGCCCACCCGCGAGCTGCTGGGCACCTACGTATTCCACATCGAGATGATCGGCCATATCGAGGACTCCGCCGTCGCCGCCGCCCTGCAGGGGCTGCAGCGGGAGAGCTCCTGGATCCGCTACCTCGGCTCCTGGCCACTGGCCACCGCCCCGCGCGGCGTAGATGAGGCACACCTGGTGGAGATCCTCGGCAACGTCGCTGCCGAAACCCCGGACGACGGCCCCTCCGAGCGGTGGCTGGCCGATATGATGAACCCCGCAGAAGACCACCGGGCTTGAGGGAAGGAAGCGAGAACATGACCCGCTTGTTTCTGGTCCGCCACGGCCAGACCACGTCCAATGAAATCCACGCGCTAGATACCGCGCTGCCAGGCGCAAGCCTCACCGCGCTCGGCCGGGAGCAGGCCGGCGCCGCGGGCCGCTACCTGCGCAACGCCAGCGACCGCGTGCACGTCCTTTCCTCTCAGGCCGCACGTGCCCAACAGACCGCAGCAGGCCTGGCCACGGCCTTCGCCGCTGAGGGTGGGACCATCGCCGCGGCCGCGCCGGGCAGCAGCTTCGCCGAGGGCTTCCAGCGTTTCCGAGGCCGCGAACTCGCCGGGCTGGCCGACACCGCCGCCGTCGAGCTGGCGGGCGAGCACGCAGGCTCCCTGGCCTCCATCTATGGCGTTTCCGAGATCCCGGCCGGGGACATGGAGATGAAGAACGACGAGGACTCGCACGAGCTCTATCACCGACTGCTCGGGGACTGGCTGCATGGCCAGATCGACAAGGTCGTCCCGGGTGGGTCCTCCGGCGCCGAGGTGCTGACCAGCTACCTGCCGCAGGCGCTCGCCGTCGTCGCAGCGGCGCAGGCCGAAGACGCGGACGCCGTCCTGGTCAGCCACGGCGCCGTGATCCGCCTCGTCGCCACCTGGCTGGGCGCGGTCGATCCGGAGTTCGCATACCGCGCGTATCTGCCGAATGGGCAGGTGGTCTCCATCGCCCTGCCGGAGGACTTCGGCGAGCTGCTCGACCAGGTCGCGGAGGCTGTGGACGAGCAGTTCCGGGACGGGGTGCGCGGCCGCTTCCGCGTCACCGAGTGGGGTCCGTTCGGCGTCCCGGAGCTGGCCTAAACCCGGCTAAACCCGCTAGCCCCAGCCGAGCTCGTGGAGCCGGTCGTCGTCGATGCCGAAGTGGTGGCCGAGCTCGTGGATGACGGTGATCGCGACCTGCTCGACGAGCTCCTCCCGGGTATCGACGACATCCTGCAGCGCCAGCCGGTAGATCGTGATTTTGTCCGGCAGTGCGCTGGTGTATTCGCTGGTCCGCTCGGTGAGCGCGACCCCCTCGTAGAGGCCCAGGATGCTGGGGGAGTCGAGGTTATAGTCCTCGGTGACGATCGCGACGTTATCGACGTTGTCCAGTAGTTCCCGTGGGATGCGGCGCAGCCCCTGGTCGACGAGTTCCTCGAACTCCTCTTCGCTGACCTCGATGCTCAATGCTCAACCACCTTCGCTCGTGGTTCGCGCTTAAGGAGCCGGGTTGCCCTCGGCATTAGCGTCCTCCGGGGCCGGGGCCGGCGCCTCGCTGCGCTTCGGTAGACGCTTCGGCGGGGTCTTCGGCGGCTTGCCGTTGACCGTGAACTGCTGCCGGACGTCGCCCTTCAGCGTGGCGAAGCCATCGCCCTCCGTCGCGATCAGCGCGCAGTTCGCCTGGCGGGAGCCGGTGACCCAGGACTCCTCCGGCTGGGTGGTCCAGAACGGGGTCAGCGTGGATTGGTAGAGGTTCTCCTCGCCGCCCATGTAGTTCTCCGCCTGCTCGGTGCAGATCTTGTTCAGGGCGTCGTTTTGGCGCTTGATGTCGGGCCACTCGTCGCCGTTGAAGATCTTGCCCAGGTCCACCTGGTGGGTGACCTGCCAGGTGTGGTCCTCGCTGCACGGCACCACGCGGGTGGAGCGGCCCTGCACCTGCACGCAGGTATCCGGCTCGTAGACGCGCGACTGGTCCTGCTCGGCGGCCAGCCCGGTGGTTTCGACGGACTTACCCTCGGCATCCTGCACCATCACGCCGCACAGCATGGTGCGGTCGCCCTCCGCCCAGGAGGACTCCGGCGGCAGGATCGGGGAGATGGTGTAGCGCCCGTTCGGGTCCAGCTTGCCCTCCAGGTAGCGCATGGTGGGGCCGACGCAGAGCTCCTGGCTGAGCTCGGCCTGGCGCTTCACATCAGGCAGCGCGCCCTTCGCGCCGAATTCGCTGGAGGGGTAGGTGCGCAGGTCCTCGCGGGCGGAGACCTCGAAGCGGTGCGGCTTCTTGCAGTCAACGGTGAGGAAGTCGGTGTTCTGTCCGCTCGGGGTGCGGGTCCAGTTGACGCACTGGCCGGTGTCCGCGTTGGTAAACGCGGCGGCTCGAACCTCGGGGGCCTCGGCCTCGTTGGCTGGTGGCGCGATGGTCGGTCCGGCGTTGCTGTCGGCGGCGTAAGTGTAGGCGCCGGCGGCGACGCCACCGCACAGTGCTGCCAGGGTCATGACTGTCACGCTGCGCATCCGGCGAGTCCAGGTGGCGTGACTAATACTCATGTTTCACTTTCTTCGGCGACGGCGGTGCGGGAGGAAACTTTATCCCACCACTATAGCTAAGCTAGGAGCCATGATTGATCTCAAGCTCCTGCGCGAAAATCCAGACCTCGTTCGTGAATCTCAGCGTACCCGTGGGGAGGACCCAGCACTGGTTGACCAGCTGCTGGAGGCCGACCGCCAGCGCCGCGAGGCGATTTCCGCGGCCGATCAGGCCCGCGCGGAGCAGAAGGCGTTCTCCAAGGCGATGGGTCAGAAGATGGCCGCCGCCTCCGATGAGGAGAAGGCCCAGCTGCGCGAGGAAGGCAAGCAGAAGGCCCAGGCTGTCAAGGACCTGGAGGCCACCCAGGGCGACGCGGAGCAGGCACTGCACGATCTGCAGATGCAGATTTCCAACGTCGTCGAGGGCGCGCCCGCCGGTGGCGAGGAGGACTTCGTGGTCCTCGAGCACGTCGGCGAGCCCACCACCTTCGACTTCGAGCCGAAGGATCACCTGGAGCTCGGCGAGTCCCTCGGCTTGATCGACATGAAGCGCGGCACGAAGGTCTCCGGTTCCCGCTTCTACTTCCTCACCGGCGACGGTGCGCTGCTGCAGCTCGGCATGATGCAGCTGGCCGCCCGCAAGGCCACCGAGAAGGGATTCCAGCTGATGATCCCGCCGGTGCTTGTGCGCCCCGAGGTCATGGGCGGCACCGGTTTCCTGGGCGCCCACGCGGACGAGGTCTACCGCCTGGAGGAGGACGACCTATACCTCGTCGGCACCTCCGAGGTCGCCCTGGCCGGTTACCACTCCGATGAGATCATCGACCTGGACGAACCGAAGCGCTACGCCGGCTGGTCTTCCTGCTTCCGCCGCGAGGCCGGTTCCTATGGCAAGGACACCCGCGGCATCATCCGCGTGCACCAGTTCGACAAGCTCGAGATGTTCGTTTACTGCCGCCCGGAGCAGGCCACCGAGATCCACCAGGAGCTGCTGCAGCTGGAGAAGGATATGCTCGCGGCGATCGACGTCCCGTACCGCGTGATCGACACCGCCGGCGGCGACCTGGGCTCCTCGGCTGCCCGCAAGTTCGACACCGAGGCCTGGGTCCCGACGCAGAACACCTACCGCGAGCTGACCTCCACCTCGAACTGCACGACCTTCCAGGCCCGCCGCCTGCAGACCCGCTACCGGGACGCCGACGGTAAGACGCAGGTCGCCGCAACCCTGAACGGCACCCTGGCCACCACCCGCTGGCTCGTCGCCATCCTGGAGAACCACCAGCAGGCCGACGGCTCCGTCGTCGTCCCGGAGGCGCTGCGTCCGTTCGTGGGCAAGGATGTCCTGACCCCGAAGAATTAGGCCACCAGGCCCTGACCCTGTCACCCAAGGGTCCTGCCACTCAAGGGCCCGGAACCACGGCGCCCCGAACGACTGACTCGCACCACTTGAGCCCCACCACTTCAGCCCCGTTCTCCCCCGGCGGGGCACCCACACAGTAGAGGATCACGACCATGGCTAAGCTCCCGGCACTCCTATCCCGCGTGGGATCCATCTTCTCCATTGATCGGTGGACCGACTCGGCCTTCACCCTGACCAGCAAGGGGGTGGAGACCCCGAAGCACCCGGAATCCCAGGAGCTTGTGTACGGCCGGATCATCATTCGGGCGGCGAAGCTGCTGATGCGCTACATCCAGCGCCTCGAGGTGGTGGTCATGCACCACGAGCGGATCCCCGCTGAGGGCGGGGCGCTGCTCGCGGTGAACCACACCGGCTACTGGGACTTCGTCTACGGCGGCATCCCCGCCCACTTCCGCGGCGGGCGTCTGGTGCGATTCATGGCGAAGAAGGAGATCTGGGATAACAAGTTCGCCAAGCCGCCGATGGAGGCGTGCCGCCACATTCCGGTGGATCGTGCGGACGGCCAGGCTTCCGTCAACGAGGCCATCGAGCGGCTGAAGGTCGGCGAGCTGGTGGGGATCTTCCCCGAGGCGACGATCTCCCGCTCCTTCGAGGTCAAGGAGCTGCGCCAGGGGGCGGCAATCATCTCCCGCGACTCCGGTGCCCCGCTGATCCCCATGGCCATCTGGGGCTCCCAGCGGATCTGGACCAAGGGCGGCAAGAATAACCTCCGACCCAAGAACGCCAAGCTGGTCATCAGCGTCGGCGAGCCGGTGGAGGTTACCGAGGACTCCATCGAGACCACGGAGCGGCTCCACGAGGCCATGAAGGCTCAGCTGGACGAGGCCCAGCAGGAGTACGTGCGCCGCTACGGCCCGATGCCCAAGGGCGAGGCCTGGGTCCCGGCCCGCTTTGGCGGCACCGCCCCCACCCTGGAGGAAGCCACCGCCAAGGACCGCGCCGACCAGGCGGAACGCAAGCGCAAGCGCGAGCAGCAGGCCCAGCAGGACCGGAAGAACTAATGAGCCAGCCGCGGCTGATCGTCAGCGACATCGACGGCACCCTGCTCAACAGCAAGGAACGCGTCTCCCCGCAGCTACGGGACTCCGTCCGCAAGCTCACCGCCAGCGGCACGATCTTCACCCTGGCCTCCGGCCGACCCGCCCGCTGGATGCTGCCGGTGCTCGAGCAGCTTCCGATCCGCCCGCTGTGCATCTGCGCCAACGGTGCGGTGACCTACGATTCCGCCCGCGACGAGATCGTTCGCGCGAAAACCCTCTCGCCCGAGGACATGCGCAGCATCGTCGAGACCTCCCTGGAACACACCCGACACCTGCCGACCCACCTGCCGGAGTACCTCTTCGGCCGTCAGTCTGCCCCGCAGACCCCCACTGGCCCCGGCGTGGGCTTCGGGGTGGAGCGCGCCGGTGCCAGCGCCTTCGACCGCGCCGAGGAGCTCTACGTGGTGGAGCCGGACTTCACCCACGCCTGGGAGTCCGACGAACACCTCATCTGCCCTGTGGACGAGGTCATCTCCCAGCCAGCCGTGAAGTTGTTGGGCCGCAACCCGAATGTCACCTCCCGCCAGATCTACGACGCCCTCGTCGACCACATCGACCCCGAGCTGACCCACATGTCCTACAGCTGGGGCGGTGGGCTGGTGGAGTTCTCCGCGCCGGGCGTGACCAAGCGCAGCGCCATCGAGGAGCTGATAGCGCACCTCAACGAGCATGCGGCACCTGGGGCGGAGCCGATCCGCCGGGAGGACGTCGTCGTTTTCGGGGACATGCCCAATGACCTGGAGATGATCGAGTGGGCGGGGCTCGGGGTCGCGATGGGCAACGCGGAGGACCAGGTCAAAGCGGCTGCGGACGTGGTCACCACCAGCAATGACGACGATGGGGTCGCCGAGGTCCTGCAGCGCTGGCTCTAGGCTTTCGGTCCTTCCTTTAAGGGGCTCGTCCCACCCGCCGCCACGGCGTGAAAAGATGCGCGTGGTTATGGTGGGAGATATGACTGTCTTGGGTGCGCTGAAGAATATTGCCGTGGAGACCGTCGGAAAAACCACCGATGCGTTACGTATCGGCAACGGCCTCGATGCGCGCGAACTGCAACCGGTTGGTTGGTTCGCGCACGAGCAAGCGGTGGAGACACTGCGAGCTAGCTACGCGGCCATCCCGCCAGGGGAGAACGTCCGCCTGGCGAAGAAAACCTCCAACCTCTTCCGCGGCCGCAACCAGTCGACCGCGCCGGGCCTGGATGTCTCCGGCCTGAGCGGTGTGATCGCCGTCGACCCGGTGGCAGGAACCGCGGACGTGCAGGGAATGTGCACCTACGAGGATCTCGTGGATACCGTCCTGCCCTACGGTTACAGCCCGACTGTCGTCCCGCAGCTGAAGACGATCACGCTGGGCGGGGCCGTCACTGGCCTGGGCGTGGAGTCCGCGTGCTTCCGCAATGGGCTGCCGCACGAGGCCCTCATCGAGATGGACGTCCTCACCGGCACCGGTGAGGTGGTGACCTGCTCGCCGACGCAGAACGTCGACCTCTTCCGGGGTTTCCCGAACTCCTACGGCTCCCTGGGCTACGCGGTGCGCCTGAAGATCGAGCTGGAGAAGGTCAAGGACTACGTGGAGCTGCGCCACGTCCGCTTCCACGACGTCCACGCGCTCACCGAGACGATGGAGCAGATCATCGAGACCGGCGAGTACGACGGCGAGGCGGTGGACTACCTCGACGGCGCCGTGTTCAGCCTGGAGGAGTGCTACCTCATGCTCGGCCGACAGACCGACGAGATCGGCCCCACCAGCGATTACACCCGCGACCGCATTTACTACCGCTCGATTCAGCACCCCGAAGGCGTACTCCGCGACCGGCTGAGCATTCGCGACTACCTGTGGCGCTGGGACGTGGACTGGTTCTGGGCCAGCCGCGCCTTCGGAACCCAGAACCCGACGATCCGCCGCATGTGGCCCCGCGACCTGCTGCGCTCCAGCTTCTACTGGAAGATCATCGGCTGGGACCGCAAATACGACCTCGCCGACCGCATCGAGGCCGCCAACAATCGGCCTGCCCGCGAGCGCGTGGTCCAGGACATCGAGGTCACCCCGGAGCACCTGCCCGAGTTCCTCGAGTGGTTCTTCCATTCCTGCGAGATCGAGCCCGTGTGGCTCTGCCCAATCCGCATTCGGGGCACCGGCGCGGACGGCACCGAGCTGGTCGGTGAGGGCGAGACCCTGGGTGCAGACAAGGAGCACCCGTGGCCGCTCTACCCGCTGACGGTGGGGCAGACCTGGGTCAATGTCGGCTTCTGGTCCTCCGTCCCCGTCGACCTGCTGGGCAAGGACGCCCCCGCCGGCGCGTTCAACAAGGTGGTCGAGGAGAAGGTCAGTGACCTGGGCGGGCACAAGTCCCTCTACTCCGAAGCTTTCTACGACCGGGAGACCTTCGAGCAGCTCTACGGCGGCAGCTTCCCGGCCCAGCTCAAGGAAGTCTACGACCCGCAGGGGCGTTTCCCCGGGCTGTACGAAAAGACCGTGGACTGGGCCTAGCAGGGCGCCTGACATAGCGCTCGGCCAGGGCAAATGCGGGCGCGTTGACGTCAAAAATTAAAGGGACAACAGAAAAACAGCGAAGAAGAAAAGGCAAGAAAACATGAATTCGGGTTTCACTCCAATGACGGTGGCGGAGATCGTGGAGGCGATCACCGCGCCACCGCTGCCTTTCCACGTCACCGGCTTCGACGGCTCCGAGACCGGGCCGGCGGATGCGCGGCTCCGGTTGGATATCACCAGCTCCGATGCGCTGGCATATATCGTCACCGCGCCCGGCGATCTGGGGCTCGCGCGGGCCTATATCACCGGCGCACTGCAGGTGAGCGGCGAGAACCCCGGCCACCCTTATGGCATGTTCGACGCCCTGCAGACCTTCTACTACGAGTCCTTCCGCAAGCCATCGGCTGCCACCGGGGCGCGCATCGCTCGCTCCCTGAAGCACCTGGATGCGATCCGGCCAATGCCGATCCCGCCGCAGGAGGACCAGCCGGGGTGGAAGAAGGCCCTGTTCGAGGGGCTCTCCCGGCACTCCCGGGAGCGGGATAAGGAGGTCGTGCAGCGCCACTACGACGTGGGCAATGACCTCTACGAGCTCTTCCTCGGCGACTCCATGACCTATACCTGCGCCTATTACCCGGCTGATGAGTCGGATACCCCGGAGGGCTGGGATAAGAGCCAGTGGGCCAAGGGTACGGCCGTGAAGGAGCCGCTCGACCGGGCGCAGGAGAATAAATACCGCCTGGTCTTCGACAAGCTGCGGCTTGCTGAGGGCGACCGCCTACTGGACGTCGGCTGCGGCTGGGGCGGGATGGTGCGCTACGCCGCCGCCCGTGGCGTGAAGGCCATCGGCGTGACGCTATCCGAGGAGCAGGTCGCGTGGGGCAATGAGAAGATCCGCGAGCAGGGCCTGGAGGAGTTCGCGGAGATCCGGTTGATGGACTACCGCGACGTCCCCGAGACCGGCTTCGACGCCATTTCCGCCATCGGCGTGCTCGAGCACGTGGGGCGCCGCCAGTACGAGGAGTTCTTCGAGCTGATGTACGGCCGGCTGCGCGAGGGGGGTCGGATGCTGAACCACTGCATCACCCGACCCACCAACGAGCGCATCAACGCCGGGAAGTTCATCGGGCGCTATATCTTCCCTGACGGCGAGCTCACCGGTTCCGGCACGATCGTGACCCGCATGCAGGATGTGGGCTTCGACGTGCACCACGAGGAGAACCTGCGCTTCCACTACCAGCGCACCCTGCACGATTGGTGCGAGCTGCTCGCGGAGAACTGGGACGAGGCGGTGGCCGTCGTGGGTGAGGCCACCGCCCGGCTGTTCGGCCTGTACATGGCCGGTTCCGAGTGGGGTTTCGAGCACAATATCGTGCAGCTGCACCAGGTGCTGGCCGTGAAGCCCTACGCGGATGGTTCCACCGGCATGCCGGTTCGCCAGTGGTGGGAAAGCTAACGGGTTTTGCTCGGCTATGCGCCGTCGACCGCCAGCACGTACTCGGCGAAGCCGGGCGCGGTGAACTCGAGGAAGCCGTGTTCAGGAGAAGACACCAACCCCTTGTCGATGAGATTCGCCCGTGGCTGACTGAGGGTTTGGGTGGATACACCTAGTTCGTGTGCGATATCCGATCGGGAGACCCGGCCGCCACCGAGACGCGCCATGGCTCGAAGTACCTCTTGCTCCTTAGGTGTTGCTTTGGCCCACCGGGCTCTGAAGAAACTCTGCCTGATCTCATTGAATTCCAAAAGGCCATTCGAGACGTTTTCTTCGGTGATCTGGTATCCGGCGGAAGGATAGTTGGCGTCGGCCCAGGTTTCATCGCCAATCACTTGCAGGAAATAAGGGTAGCCCTGGACGCTAGATAGAGCGAGGGAAAGTGCGGTCTCTGACCATGTGACCTGCTGTGCCTTGGCAGGCTGCGTCAGCGCATTTTGGGCCGCAGGGCCGTCGAGATTGCTGAGATAGACGTAACGGAAGCGCTCAGCGAAACTCACCGCATCGGTGATGGCATCCTGGGCGTGGCTCAGCCCTGCTGCGATGGTCATTGCTGGCAGATCGGGGTTTTCAGCTTGCATGTGCTGCCAGGCATAGGCGAAAGCGCGCATTCCCTCGGGGTCAGCTGCCTGAATTTCATCGATGAGGATTAGGAGCCCTTTACCCTTCTTCGAAGAGTTGTCCCCGGCGTTAGAGAGCAGCTCCTGGAGCTGGCGACCTAAATTCCTTGAGGTTCCGTCGTTGGTTTGGGGCGCTTCGATCGAAAAGCCTCCCAGGGTGATCCGAAGGTTTTTTATCAGCCCTCGAAAATAGTCCTTGGCCTCGGTGTGCCACGTTTCAGATAGCTCTTCGAGAGCGAGCATGAGTTCTTGGACGAAGGGGCCGTCACCTGCGGTGACGAAAATGGTATTGATACCGATATTTTCGGCCTCGCGTTGTGCGGCGCGGAGTAAGGAGGTTTTTCCGACGCCACGAGGTCCAACGAAAACGCTCACCCGCCCCACAAGCTCCTGAAACTGAGCAAGGAAAGCGAGTTCGCGACGTAAGTTTTTCATATGCTTCTCGCGACCGTAGGTTTCTTTGGCCACTGAACCTGGTGTGTAGGGAGATGGCTGCATTTTGATACCTCCTGATATGTCAGCGATATATCAAAGAGTATCAAATGGCGCTGCTACGGGTTTTGCTCAACTAGTTTTCCCGGCCCACCCAGTACCCTGGGGCACATGAGCACAAACGGGAAATATGACCTCATTGTTGTCGGCTCCGGCTTCTTCGGCCTGACCGTCGCCGAGCGCGCCGCCTCGCAGCACGACGCGCGCGTCCTGATCGTCGAACGCCGCGACCACCTGGGTGGCAACGCCTACTCGGAGGCCGAGCCCACCACGGGCATCGAAGTCCACAAGTACGGCGCCCACCTCTTCCACACCTCCAACAAGCGGGTGTGGGACTACGTCAACCAGTTCACGGACTTCACCGACTACCAGCACCGCGTCTTCGCGATGCACAAGGGCACCGCCTACCAGTTCCCGATGGGCCTGGGCCTGATCAACCAGTTCTTCGGCAGGTACTACAGCCCGGACGAGGCCCGCCAGCTGATCAAGGACCAGACCGACGGCCTGGACCCACGGGATGCCAAGAACCTCGAGGAGAAGGGCATCGCGCTGATCGGGCGCCCGCTCTACGAGGCCTTCGTCCGCGACTACACCGCCAAGCAGTGGCAGACCGACCCGAAGGAACTGCCGGCGTCCAACATTTCCCGCCTGCCGGTGCGCTACACCTTCAACAACCGCTACTTCAACGACACCTACGAGGGCCTGCCGGTCGAGGGCTACGCCAAGTGGCTGGAGAACATGGCTGACCACGAGAACATCGAGGTACGCCTCAACACCGACTGGTTCGAGGTTCGCGACGAGCTGCGCGCCGAGTCCCCGGAGGCACCGGTGGTCTACACCGGCCCGCTGGACCGCTACTTCGACTACGCGGAGGGCCACCTGGGCTGGCGCACCCTCGACTTCGAGCAGGAGGTGCTGGACACCGGCGACTTCCAGGGCACCCCGGTGATGAACTACAACGACGCGGACGTCCCGTACACCCGCATCCACGAGTTCCGTCACTTCCACCCGGAGCGCGAGGACAAGTACCCGAAGGACAAGACGGTCATCGTCAAGGAGTACTCCCGCTTCGCGGAGGACAACGACGAGCCGTACTACCCGATCAACACCCCGGAGGACCGCGAGAAGCTGGAGGCCTACCGCAAGCTCGCGGCCGCGGAGTCCGAGAACAACAAGGTGCTTTTCGGCGGCCGCCTGGGCACCTACCAGTACCTGGACATGCACATGGCGATCGGTTCCGCGCTGTCCATGTACGACAACCAGCTGCAGCCCTTCTTCGAGTCGGGTCAGTCGCTGAGTCAGCCGCGCGGGCACTAGTAACCTGCTTCTCAGCGGTGCCATGCGCAGGGCTTCTTCATAGGAAGGGCAATATAGCATCATACTGCCTTTGAAAAAGCTTTTTGGGCACAGGCTTCCTAGCGGGATTTCTTAGAAGACGTCAATAGGCAAGGTGTTATGAAATTACCAATCAACTGGGACGCTCAGCTACGTTAGCCTCCCGGCGAAAGTCGGAGACTGCGTGCACCGCTCGTACTGTAATCTAAGGCCAAGTTTCCTGAAAGGAAAGACAATAGTGAGCTGGGTTGGGAAAATGATGGTGTATCACTTGAGTTGCTTCGCTGTTGCGGTAACCGCTTTGGATAATGGGGCCTAAAAGTTTGTGTGAGCCTTCATCGAAAAAAGAGATATTTCGGCACCAAATCGAATCTGTGGGTCGGGATGCTGACAAATTCATTACAGAATACTTATTCGACGGTAACTGCTCCGCTATAGAAGAAAGTGCAACTTATACAGAGTTTCGTCACTGTGCTGCTACGGCATTAAGCCCGGAGGGCTCGGATACGACACTTTCTCCAGACGACATCAAGATTGTTGGGAGTAGTAAACTTGGATACTCGTTGAATCCGAGTAAAGATTTCCGTGAATTTAAAATCGAACAAGGGTCGGATATTGATGTTGCGGTTTTCTCCGACGATCTTTTTCAACGCTCATTAGCGGATCTTCGAGAGCTGAGGTTCTACGACAGGCTCAACCGAAAGCTTATCGGACAAGAGTTAGATGAAGATCACTATCGTGAGATTTACATCTTACGATCTATTTTATATGGATTTATTCCACTTGATTCTATTCTTACAAGAATGAGCTACGGGCAACAATGGTCTAAAGCTAGAGATGAGTTAGTAAGTGTTTTGGGGCCCAAATTAAAAAGCGCTGATATTAATTTTAGGCTCTACCGTAGCTCGGAATTTCTACGTTCTTATCAATTAAGAGCAGTTAAGAAAGCAATTACTCGACTTGACAGTGAGGCTTAATATGGACGCTTTTAGTATCGAATCTAAGACGGTTGCAGACTTCTGGGGGATGCACAACCGGGATGAGCTAGTGCTTCAGCCGGACTACCAGCGCAAGGTTGTCTGGCCGCAAGAGGCCAAAGACTCACTTATGGAATCAATCCTACTCGGGTATCCGATTCCTGAAATTTACCTGGAGTATGCAACCGATGCCATGGGCAATCAAACAGTTTCTGTGGTTGATGGCCAGCAGAGGTTGAGCGCTCTAATTGAATATCTATCGAATGAGTACAGCTTGGATTCACTAAGCGACGAGCGAACGGTTGAATTTCACGGTAAATTCTTCCAAGACCTGCCCGAGGAAACTCGAACTGCTTTCTTTCAGTACACGTTTCCGGTGCGAAAGCTCTTAAACCTGAAGGAGGAGTCAATTCGGGAAATATTCGCGCGAGTGAATCGCGTCAACATGACATTAACCGGGCAAGAGATTCGGAACGCGCTATTGCCAGGCCCGTTTATGGAATTCCTCCGCGACTGCGCCAGCCATTCTTTAAATCAAACCGCTGGCTTGTTTAGCGTTACGCGACAAATGCGCGGGGGCGATATAGAGTTCTATGCTGATGTTTTTGGGTCGTCGATATTTGGAATCTCTAATAAGAAAAAAGGTTTTGACGAGCGATACGATACTTTGTCGGCTGATTTCGAGAGTTATTCTGTCTCGGCCGATAGGTTTTCAGGCTTGCTATGTCTGATTGAAAAGACAGTGCGCTGGGCGGGTCGTACACGGTGGTCAAACATCGTAGACATGTACACACTCCTGATTGTTTCTTATGAGCATCTAAAGGAGCTGGAAGATTTGGATCACAACGGTCAGCTAAATCTAATGACTAGGGCCTTAGACCATTTTCAAAAAGCTGTAAATGAGAAAAAGCGAGGTGACGATGAAATCTCCGAATTAGAAGCATTTACACAAACTATCGGGGTGGATCTGGAGACGGCTTCAGGGGTCGTTGAAAAATACGAGAGTGGTATTCGAAATTCCTCTGATTTAGGCGCCCGTCGAAACCGTAGCGAATCGTTGACTTTTGTGATGAAAGAGGTGTTTAACCAGTCTTCGGAAAGTTAGGCTGGTTATTTGCGAACTTGTTTTCGGTCCAAAGCTAGCTCTCTACAACTTATGGAGTTCACCGTATTTGCGCTTTGGTTGAAGTCGACACTAGGGAACCATGCCGTGCTTTGAGAGCAGGCCAGTTTCATTTCGCTCGTCGATTATTTCGGAATAACCGGCTTTCTGGTTTGGCCTAACTGGGTTTAAGGGCTTTTGTGTTTTTAT
This sequence comes from Corynebacterium sp. HMSC22B11, assembly GCF_001815965.1. Taxonomy (NCBI): domain Bacteria; kingdom Bacillati; phylum Actinomycetota; class Actinomycetes; order Mycobacteriales; family Corynebacteriaceae; genus Corynebacterium; species Corynebacterium sp. HMSC22B11. The sequence goes on from NZ_KV823484.1 coordinate 20,978, forward strand.
TTTCGTTGGCGAGACTCCGGGCGCTTTTTCGGGACACGTCGGCGCATGATCGGATTTTCCCGCTGTGTTTGGTCTACTTTACGATGTGCGAGCAAGAGCTTTGCTTACGCCGCCTCCGACCAGCGAGGCGCAAAGCGCTCCATCTGCTCCAGAACGAGAACCACGGCATCGCTGCGCTTCTCCGCCGGATACTTGTGCTTGCGCAGCAGGGTTTTAATCGATCGGCGCAGCTTGGCGCGTACATCATCGCGCACGGTCCAGTCGGTCTTCGCGTCTCGGCGGAGAGTATCGACGAGGTCGCGTGCGATCTGGGCCAGCACGTCGTCCTCCAGGACTCCATTGGTGGAACCGTTATCCGCGATGACGTCGTAGAACGCTAGCTCATCGTTGCTGAGCGCAGGGTTGAAGGATTCCCCGCGTTTGCTTTCCGCAACGATCTCCTTCGATAGCTCGATGAGCTCGGCGATGACTTCGGCGGAGGTGAGCTGCTGGTTGGTGTAGCGGTTCATCAGTTCGCGGATGCGCTCGGAGAATTGCTTCGCCCGGACCTCGTTGTTGCCGGTGGCTACCCGGGATTCTTGGAGGAGGGAGCGCCGCAGCGCGTCGATTAGCAGCGCGGTCTCTGAGGCGGTCTTGTCCTTGACTTTCAAGGCATCGATGTTCAGGTCCTGCAGGTTCGGCAGGTCGCGGCCGATTTCCTCATAGACGTCGATGACGGTGGACGAGGCACTTGAGTCGACGACGAGCTGGCTGAGCAGCGTGAGGACCTCGTCGCTCAGTGGCTCGCCGTTGGCCCGGCGGTCGGCGGCGTCCATCTTTACCAGCTGGTTGCGCGCGTCGGAGTAGAAGCGGACGTCCTCGCGGTACTGGGCAGCGTCAGGACTACCGGAGGCCAGCGCCCATGCCCGTGCGAGCTTGCCGGCATTCTCGGTGAACTGCTTGGCGAGTGGGTAGCGGCCCTCCTCATCGGCGGTCTGTGGGTCGCGGAGCTTGGCCAGGACTTGCAGGCGGGCCTTGCGTTGCTCGCCGTTGGCTTCCAGCTCGCGCCAGTCTTCGCCCACGAGGGTGTGGAGCTTGCCTAGGAAGCCGCGGACGATGCCGAGGGCTTCCTCGATGTTCTGGCCGATCACCTTCTCGTCCTCATCGGGGGCGCTCTTGGTGAATTCGGCGATGGCCTCCTGCAGGTTGTCGATGAGCGGGGCGTAGGCCACCAGCAGCCCGCTTTCCTTGTGTCGGAACTTGCGGTTCACGCGGGCCAGCGTCTGCATGAGCAGAGCGCTCTTCAGTGGCCGGTCGAGGTAGAGGGTGTGCAGCGGGGGAGCGTCGAAACCGGTGAGCATCATTCCCTGCACGATGGCGATCTCTAGACCGTCGTCTGCGCCCTTCATGCGGTCCTTGATTGCATCCATCCGGGCTTGGTTGCGGATGTGTTTCTGCAGGTGCGCGGGGTCGGAAGCTGCACCGGAGTAAATCACCTTGACCTTGCCGGCGAGGTCATCCTCACTGTGCCAGTCGGGGCGCAGTTCGATGATTTTCTCGTACAGGTTGGCTGCGATGTCGCGGGTCTGCACCACGATCATGGCCTTACCTGGCCCGCCGATGAACTGCCGCATGTTTTCACGGCGGTCCTCCCAGTGGCGGATGAAGTCCTGGGCAAGGGTGCTGAGGCGCTGATCGGAGCCGTACACGGTGTTTAGCACGGCGACGGAGCGCTGCGCCTTCTCCCGGTCTTCGTCCTCGAAGTCGGCGAGGATCTCTGCTGCCGCGTCGTCGATGTCCTCGTCGGTGATCCCCTGGATACGCTCCAGCGGGATGAGCCGCGGCTCGAAGTACACGGGTACCACCGCACCGTCGGCCACCGCGCGGTTCATGTCGTAAACATCGATCTCCCCACCGAAGACCTCGCGGGTGTTGCGGTCCCACTCGTCGATCGGGGTGCCGGTGAAGGCGATCATCGTGGCGTTGGGCAGGGCGGTGCGGAGGTGGTGCGCGTAGCCTTCGGCGTTCGTGTCGCCGAAGCCGTAGTGGGAGCGGTGAGCCTCGTCGGAGATCACGATGATGTTGTCGCGCTCCGAAAGTACCGGGTGCTCCAGCTCGCGGTCGTCCTTGGTGCCCTGCAGGCCGAATTTCTGCAGGGTGGCGAAGTAGATCCCGCCGGATTGGCGCTGGCTGAGCTGTTCGCGCAGGTCCTCCCGGCTCGAAATGTGGGTCGGGGGTTCGGGCAGGAGGGTGGAGGCGGCGAAGGTGTCGTGGAGCTGTTTATCCAGCTCGTTGCGGTCGTTCAGGACGACCACGGTGGGGGAGTCCAGCCGCGCGTCGCGCATGATCTTCGCGGTGTACATCTCCATTTCCATGGACTTGCCGGACCCGGTGGTGTGCCACACCACGCCCGCCTTCTTGTCGCTGCGGGCGGCCTGAATGGTCCTGCCCGCGGCCTTGGAGACTGCGAAGTATTGGTGCGGTTTAGCTACGCGCATGCGCAGCCCGCCGTCGAACTCGTCAAATGCGGTGAAGTCGATGAAGATCTGGCCGAAGCGTTCGATGTTGAACAGCCCCCACATGAGCATGTCGAACTCGGTCATCTGTTCGCCGCCCACGACGACGAGTGGTCCCTGTGCGTAGGGTTCGCCGTCGTCGTCGACACGCCAGCTGCTCATATGCTCCCGCGGGGTGAAAGGGGTGCCGTAGATCGCTTCGAGGCCATCGGAGGTGACGACGACGGTGGCGAAGCGGAAGGCCATCGGGAATTCTTCGACGTAGGTGCGCAGCTGGTTGTAGCCGTCTTCCGCCGTTGCGGTGGACCCGGATTGTTTCAGCTCCATGATGGCCAGGGGCATGCCGTTGACGTAGAGCACCACGTCGAAGCGGCGTTCTTTGTCCAGGTTCCGGATGGTGATCTGGTTCGCCGCGATGTAGGAGTTCTTGTTCGGGTCGCGGGAGAAGAACGTGATGGTGGGGTTCTGGCGCTTGCCTTCGGCATCGGTGTATTCGATGCCGCGGTAGCCCTCCACGAGGATTTCGTGGAGACGGTGATTCTCCGCGATCGCGCTTTGGGATTGCGGGGTGAGGACCTCTGCCATCGCCTGGCGGAGGTACTCGTCCGGAACCCCAGGGTTGAGGTTGCGCAGGGCGTTGAGGAGGCGACCTCGGAGCACGATGTCGCTCCAGTTCTCCCTCTCCCCGCTGCCGGGGGCGAGTTCTTTACCCTCGGTCGGGTTCCAGTCGAGCTCGCCGAGTAGCTCGAGCGCGTCAACTTCGAGCATCGCCTCGCTGTACGCCATGGTTATACCTCGTCCTCCTCACTCGGGGTCGGTGCCCCGGCAGCCGCTGCTTCTTGGCTTGCTTCCCTCACCGTGATCTTCCCACTCATGAGCAAGGGAAGCAGCTCATCGCGGGTTTTAGCGAGGGCGATGTTTTCTGCCTGCTTTGCCTTACTCATATCAAGAAGAGGCTTGGCTTTTTCATTGAATTCAGCGAGATCCTGAGGTTCAGCGCGGTAAAACGGCAGTTTTTTGAAGTTTCCACGCGAGATCTCGAGGAACGTAGCGCCGTTCGACCAGGCTTCGAATTCACGGACTCGATCCTGCAGTTGGCAAAAAATCCAGGGGGTCAGTTTCTCGCTAGCTCGAATAACGATGAAACCTTGGTTGGTGGTTACCGGGGTAGCAGCAACTGCAACATGTCCAATCGTCGCTCTTGACGTCATGAGAATAGATCCGGGCGGGTGAAGAGTAGAAGACATGGACTCTAGCCCTGCTTCGGTGATCTTACGTTCGGTTTCGCTAAGCCACGGGCCTCGGAGGGCCGTGAGATCTGTTGGAGTGGCCCAGTTGATGTTGCCGCCCCAATACTCGCCAACCTTGGTCGAAGGTGTGGAGCCTCCGAAAACATCGCAGACCCGGCCGAAAGGCTCTGCAGAGTGCTTTTGTACTCTGCGGTACAGCGACATAAGCAATTCTGTACCAGTGCTCACAGCGGTCTGGTTCGCGGCGATCTTGTCGTCGAGGGAACCGAGGATCGAGGAGATCGCACGCTGAGTCTCAAGATTGGGGATTCGGACCTCAGTTTCGGCGAACGCTCTGACATCCACGCGCTGGCGTCCAGATGTTCCAGTCATAAGGGAGACCGCTAGATCATGAATCGCGGGATCAATCGCGAAGTAGTACGCGAACTCGGTCTTAGTTATCCCAGGGTGACCCCGCAGCACCATGAATTCGGTCGAGCCAGCGGCTGGCATGGGCTCACCCTTGGGTAGGTAGCGAGCGATTTTCCCGTTTTCTAGGCACGGGGTGATTCGCGCCATAAGCGTATCGCCCGGCTTGAATTTCGAGCCACTGGAATACGTGCGGGTCTCTACTGCGTTGACATCTCGACGGCCCGGTTCGAGGCGGTCCATAGAAATGAAGGGGACTTCTGTGCCTCGTTTGATTGAAACTTTTGGATTGATTTCAAAAGCTTCCCCGATTGGCATTGCTAGCAATTCTCTAATCTCCCCAGCTGCTCGCGGACCACGGCGTCGAGGCGCGCGGACTCATCCAGGGCCGCGGTGAGCTCCGCGGTGAGGCGTGCGATCTTCTCGTCGATCGGCTCGCCGTCCTCTTCCTCCTCCACGAAACCGACATAGCGGCCCGGCGTGAGCGCGTAGTCAGCCTCGCGGATCTCGTCCAGCGAAACGGACTTGCAGTAGCCAGGGACGTCCTCGTACTCGCCCTCAGCGGACGAGCGACCACGCCAGGTGCGGAAGGTGTTCGCGATTTTCTGGATGTCCTCGTCCGAGAAGGTGCGCTCGGTGCGGTCGACCATGTGTCCGAGCTCGCGGGCGTCGATCAGCAGGAACTCGCCACGACGATCCACGGAGCCCTTGGAACCAGCACCCTTGTCCTTAGCGAAGAACCAGACGCACACCGGGATCTGCGTGCCCCGGAACAGCTGGGCAGGCAGCGTGATCACGCAGGAGACGATGTCGTCCTCAAGCATGTTCTTGCGGATCTCACCCTCGCCGGAAGTATTCGAGGTCATGGTGCCATTCGCCATCACCACACCAGCCTCGCCCTGGGAGCTGAGCTTGGAGATGATGTGCTGCATCCACCCGAAGTTCGCGTTCTTCGCAGGCGGCACGCCGTAGCTCCACCGCTTGTCATCGGTGTTGCGCACCCAGTCCTTGATATTGAACGGCGGGTTGGCCAGCACGTAATCCATCTCCACGCCGGGGTGGATGTCCCGGGCGAAAGTATCGCCCCAGCGCTCGCCCAGGCCCTTCGAATTCAACGCGTGAATAGCGAGGTTCATCCGCGCCAAGCGCCACGTGCGCTCGTTGAGCTCCTGGCCATAGATAGCAATCGCAGACGGGTCCTTATCGTGGGCGTCCAGGAACTTCTCCGCCTGGACGAACATGCCACCAGAACCACAGCACGGGTCGTAAACACGGCCCTCGGTCGGCTCGAGAATCTCCACCAGCGTGCGCACCACCGAGCGCGGGGTGTAGAACTCGCCGCCGCGCTTACCCTCCGCCGAAGCGAAGCGCGCGAGGAAGTATTCGTACACCTCACCCAGCAGGTCACGTGCCCGCTCTGGGCCTTCCGCGGTGAAGCGAGTGGTGCTGAACAAGTCCACCAGCTCGCCCAGGCGGCGCTGGTCCACGCTATCGCTGTTGTAATTGTGCGGCAGCGTGCCCTCCAGGGAGAGGTTATCGGCCATCAAGGCCTCCGCGGCCTCGTCGATCAGCTTGCCGATGGACTTGAACTCACCGCCGGCGTCATCCGTCTTGCCCTTGGAATGGCGCTGCAGGTAGTCCCAGCGGGCCTCCTTAGCGACCCAGAAAACGTTCTTCTCCAGGTAGGCGTCGCGGTCCTCCAGCTCCTCCGCGATCTCCTCCGCGGTGGTGCCTTCCTCCTCCAGCTCCGCCAGGAGTTCGAGACGGCGAGCGTCGAAAGCATCGGTCACATATTTGAGGAACACTAGGCCGAGAACGATGTCCTTGTACTGAGAGGCATCCATGGAGCCGCGCAGCTTGTCAGCTGCCTTCCAGAGGGTGTCCTGGAATTCCTTGATTGGGGTGGGAGTCATATCTGGGAGCCTACTTTCCTGCGAAGACGAGGTTGACCAGGGGCCCATCAGCGTGTTCGATTCTGCAGGAGAGTTGGCGGGGTAGCATGCTGATCGCCTTCGCTGGCGCTCTCATCACCTGGTGTGGTTCCCAGGAGTCGAGAACGCTTGCCGCAGTCCGACCAAGGATCGCAGCCGCGCCGGGGGTGGATCGTGGCGCTAAACCAGCGCCGCGGCCATCGCGTACAGCGTCTGACGTGCGTGGTCGAAGGCCTCCGGGTTATCGACCATCTCGGCCGCCCGCCCGATCGCCGCATTCAGCAGAGCAATGTCCACCGGAGCTACACCGGGGCAGAAGTCCGCGACGATGGTCTGGAAACCGGCGTGCGAGCGCTGCACCTCTTCATCGGCGAAGGCCGCCGGGAAGCTCTGCGCCGCGGCCACCAGCGGGCCGTGGGCGCCGTGGGCGAAGAGATCCAGTGTGGCGTCCACATAAGCGCGAATCCGCTGGTGCGCCTCTGGGGGAGCGTCCGCGATCTTGGCCTCCAGCTCCGCGTTCCACTCCTGGGTGGACTGGATCAACAGCTGGACCAGAAGATCGTGCTGGGAGGAGACGTAGCGGTACACGCTAGGGCGGGCTAGCCCGACCTCAGCGGCGACCTCCGCGAGGGTGGGGACCTTGCCGCGGTGCTCCACGATCAGCCTTTCGGCGGCTTCCAGCACCGCGCGGTGCTGGACCGCGCGGTGCTCGGCGACCGTCTCCTCCGTAATCTTGGGCATACTCCCGAGTCTACGTCGGACCTAGTCGGACACAGTCAGGCGACCGTCCACCATCTCGTAGACCTTGTCGCAGTGGCCAAGGACCTCGTAATCATGGGTGACCATCACGCCGGCCACGTTGAACTCGTGGCACTCGCGGGCGAGCAGCTCCACGATCTCCTGGGAGCGGCTGCGGTCCAGGGCCGCGGTCGGCTCATCGACCAGCAGCACCTGCGGGTTTCCGACCAGCGCCCGGGCGATACCCACCCGCTGGCGTTCACCGCCGGAGAGGCTGCCCGGGCGGTGCTGGGCGCGTCGGGTCATCCCAACCTTCTCCAGCAGTTCAGCATTGGAGTAGCGGCCTCGCGTGCCGATCACGCGCGCGGCCAGCTCCAGCTGCTCCTCCGCGGTCAGGGCGGAGGGCAGGCTGCCGGAGGACTGGAAGACGAAACCGATATTTTCGCGGCGGACCTTCGCCAGGCCTGCATCGTCGAGGCCGGTGATGTCCTGGCCCGCGACCTCCACGCGGCCAGAATCCGGGCTGGTCAGCGCGCCTGCCACGGCGAGCAGCGTGGACTTACCGGACCCCGAAGGCCCGACGATGGCCACGAACTCGCCCGGTGACACGGCAAGGTTCACGTGGTCGAGCGCGGTGACCTGGGAATCACCGTCGCTGTAATGGATGGTGATGTCGCTGAGGTTCAGTGCGTGGCTCATCGGTTCTCTCCTAGGGCTGCGAGCGGATTGGTGCGGGTGACGCGGTAGACGGCAACGACCGCGCCGATCAGGCCCGCGAAAAACAGGATCAGGCTGCCGCCGATGACGGAGCCGAACTCGGTGGCATAAGGCATGGCGGTGCGCTCCAGCAGGCTGCCCAGCCCGACGGCGATCAGCGCGCCGGCAATGATGGACAGCGCGAGGATGCTCACGGCCTGGCCCAGGCTGTCGCGCAGCAGGAAGCCCTTGGTCGCACCCATGGCGCGCAGCGTGGCGATATTGCCCGCCCGCTGGATCGTCCAGACCAGGAAGAACGCGCCGGTGACCAGTGCTGCGATGACGAAGAGGAACCACTTGATCATCGTCAACGTCATCATCTCCGCCGTGTAGCCGGGGGAGGAGTCGAAGCTCTCCTTGAGGGTGTGGACGTCCAGTCCGGCGGCCTGCGACAGCACTGCGGTGTCTGCCTTGTCCGCGGTCTTCGCGACGACGACGGAGGCCTCCTCGTAGGCTTCCGGTTTCACTGTCTCGCCGTGGCGAGCGCCCGCGTGGATCTCTTGCCACACGTCCAGCGGCAGGTAGGCGACGTCCACGTGGCCGAAGGTGCGCTGCCCGTCGGCGAAGCCGGTGACCTTGAGCGGGGTGTCCAGCCGGTCGATGGTGATCGTGTCCCCGACCTCGATGCCCTCCTCCGCCAGGGTGGCGGAGAGGATGACCTCGTGCGGGGTGCTGGTCTGGTCACCGCGGTCGGTGGCCGGGCTCATCGCGGGCAGGCCGGGTGGGGCGATGAAGGAGTCGGGACGTACGCCGAGCAGGGTCAGGTCCACGGCGGTGCCGTCTTGGTTGTGGGCGTTGGCGATGGTCAGCCCGAGTGGGGAGGTGTCGGTGACGCCGTCGATCTCGGCCATCTTTTCGGCGTCGTCGACGTCGACGATGGAGCGGGTGAACGCGGAGTCCGTTTGGGTGCCGCGTTCGAAGGCGATGACGTCCGCGTCCAAGGCCTTGAGGCCGGAGACGCCGTCGTTGACGAGGCCGGCGGTGAGGCCGGAGATGATGACGACGAGCAGGGACATCAGCCCGAGGACGACGCCCATCAGTAGGAATCGGGTCCGCGCGAACAGCATTTCGCGCCAGGCTAGGAACATGGGAAAACCTTCTGCGTATTTGGAAACTAGTGCGCGGCGGTAAACCGCGAAGAAATTAAGCGAAAAAGCCGCTGGAAGCTAACTTAGCAACACAGTGTTGCCAACATGAAAACAAGGCGTTGCCAAGATGGGGAAAGGGGCAGGTCAGTGGCGATTTCGAAGGGGTGGGGGCGTCGGCGAGGATGGTGCCAAAGTGACGGCAGTGACCCGCCGTGCCATCGCTGTGTCTCAGCTAGGAGTTGGCTGGCAATTGGATCTACGCGCCAGATGTACGACAATGAAAAACCGCGAAGCGGCACGAAGCTGCGAGAAGTGCAGAACAATAGAGTTTCCAACGCAAAACCAAGGGATGGGTAGATGCTGAAGAAGAAGATGTCGAAAATGCTCGCGGGGCTCGCCGCAGTCGTGATGGCCGGCAGCGCAGTCACCGCAACGGCCCCAGCCGCCGACGCCGCGCCGCGCAACGTCGTCCTCTTCGGCGACTCCATGTGGTCCAACGGCACCGGCACCTTCCCATCCCAGATGGCGGAGTTCTGGCAGGGCCCGGGCAAGGTCACCGGCAACGCCCCGGCGGAGGGGCGCTGCAAGCGCGGCCAGGTCCGCGTCGCCGCGAGCCTGCAGCGCCAGACCGGCGTGAAGGTCGAGGACTACGCCTGCAACGGCGCGGTCGCCTACGCCCCATCCAACGGGGATAACAACCTCAAGCGCCAGGTCGACCAGGCCATCGCCCACGGCAATCTCAACCGCTCCACCCGCGCGGTGTTTATGAACATCGGCATCCTGGACAACATCAAGGCCCCGGGCCACATCAACGTCCAGACCCGCAACTTCGTCGCCGGCGTGCGCCCGCAGGTCGAGCGCATCAAGCGCGCCGCCCCGAACGCCAAGGTCGCCTTCGTGGGCTACCCGCACATCGTCGATAAGTACGGCACCGGCTGCTGGATCCAGACCCACGCCCTGCAGCGCGTCGCGCTGACCATCCCGCCGGTGCGCATGGCCCAGGACGCCGCCCAGCACTGGCAGCGTGAAGCCGCGAAGGCCACCGGCGTGGGCTGGATCGACATGGAAGGCCCGACCCGCGCCAACGGCACCTGCGCGCCAGCGAACCAGCGCTACGTCTCCGGCCTGGTCGACAACACCTCGACGCCCTACAACATGACCACCCACCTCACCAAGGTTGGTAACGAGGGCGTGGCGCGCATCCTCTCCCGCCACATCTAAGGCATCACCGATAGCTCGCTGGGGCTCGCCCGCAAGGCACGGCCCCAAGCGGCTCACACAACGCGCGAGCCCGCGCACATACGCCACGGCCCGCACCGGATCTCCACAGCGAGAAAGCCGGTGCGGGCCGTGGCGTACTGCCATCAGGGGCGGGTCGTGGGGGATAATAGGGGCGATTACCCATCACTATTGTCTGATCTGAAGGTTTGACCTGCTCATATGACTGGACACTCCAGCAAAAACTTTGACGATACTCGCCTCGCCCGCATCATCCTGCCGAAGCGGGGCGAGCCGCGCGACGTCCGCAGCCTCTACATCGTGGAGAACGAGTCCACGACCACCGGCCGCGTCACCGCGCTGTCCCGCACCGAGTGCCGCATCCCGGCCGGCGCGGAGATCTCCTTCGAGACATACTTCAACGCCTTCCCCGCCTCCTACTGGCGCCGTTGGTCCCAGCTGGACGAGGTTCAGCTGCGCATCGAGCTGACCGGCGAGGCCCGCGTGGACATCTACCGCTCCAAGATCGACGGTTCCCGCATCGCCGTGACCGGCGCGGACGTCGACGTCGACGAGAAGGGGCGCGGCACCGCGGAGTTCACCGTCTCCCTGGCCCCCTTCGAGGACGGCGGCTGGATCTGGTTCGACCTGACCTGCGAGTCCGAGACCACCGTCCACTCCGCCGGCTGGTACGCCACCAAGCCCGCCGAGGGGCAGATCCTGCAGTCCCCGGCCGTCGTGCGCGACGCCGACACCGCAGCCGAAACCCACCTGAACCCGGGTGACAAGCTGCCCGCCGCCGAGCCACGCGTCACCATCGGCATCCCGACGTTCAACCGCCCGGCCGATGCGGTCGCCGCCCTCGAGGCGTTGGCCTCCGACCCGGAGGTCGGCAAGGTCATCGACGCGGTCATCATGCCAGATCAGGGTGATAAGCACCCGGCCGACGAGCCCGGTTTCCAGGCCGTCAGCGAGCACTTCGGTGAGAAGCTGCGCATCGTGCAGCAGGGCAACCTCGGTGGCTCCGGCGGCTACTCCCGCATCATGTACGAGGCCCGCCACGCCGAGCGCGGCACCACCAGCCCGTTCATCCTCTACATGGACGACGACATCCAGATCGAGCCGGACTCCGTCCTGCGTTCCCTGGCGGCTGCCCGCTACGCGCGTTCCCCGATGCTGATCGGCGGCCAGATGCTGAACCTGCAGGAGCGCAGCCACCTGCACACCATGGGTGAGGTCATCGACCGCGGCTCCTTCATGTGGACCGCCGCACCCCACACCCACTACGACCACGACTTCTACAAGCACCCGCTGCGCGACCGCGGCTCCTACGGCAAGAACGCCTCCGGCGAGGAGATCGACTCCCGGGACCTGCACCGCCGCATCGACGTCGACTACAACGGCTGGTGGATGTGCATGATCCCGCGCGTCGTCGCGGACACGATCGGCCAGCCGCTCCCACTGTTCATCAAGTGGGACGACGGCGAGTTCGGCCTGCGTGCCAAGGACGCCGGCTTCCCGACCGCCTCCTGGCCAGGCATCGCGATCTGGCACATGGCCTGGTCCGATAAGGACGACGCCATCGACTGGCAGGCCTACTTCCACCTGCGCAACCGCCTCATCGTCGCCGCCATCCAGCACGAGGGCAGCCCGCGCGGCATCATTACCTCGATGGCGAAGGCCACCGCCAAGCACCTGCTGTGCCTGGAGTACTCCACCGTCGCCATCCAGAATGAGGCGATGAAGGACTTCCTGGCCGGCCCGGAGCAGCTGTTCAGCATCCTGGACACCTCCCTGCCGCGCATCAACGCGCTGCGCAAGAGCTACCCGGATGCCGTGGTGATCCCGTCGGCTTCCGAGCTGCCTCACCCATCCGGCGGGCCGCGCAACCTCACCCGCATCCCGCTGAGCATCCCGGCAAAGGTCAAGACGCTGGCTCAGGCTGTGATCAACAACGCTAAGCCGGCGGACGAGCGCCACCACGAGGTGCCGCAGGTCAGCCTGCCGCCGATCGAGGCCCGGTGGTTCAGCCTCTCCCGTGTGGACGGGGCGACCGTGACCACCGCCGACGGTCGGGGAGTGGTCTACCGCAAGCGCGACCGCGCCAAAATGCTGGAACTGGCCCGCGAGTCCATGCGCCTGCAGAAGCAGGTCGCGGAGCGCTTCGATGAGCTGCGCACCCGCTACCGCGAGGCGCACCCGTACCTGACGAGCCTCGAGGGCTGGGCGCAGATCTTCGAGCCGGACTCCGAGCTGGCCAAGGCCGGCCAGGACTCCGATCTGGCGCCGAAGAAGGAGCGTGCCTAATGGTCACGCAGGATTCTCAGACCGCCGGTCGCGTCGTGGGGGATCCGTTCGGTGAGACCCGCGCGCTGGTCGCGATCCAGAACGCGATCGGCGAGCCGGGGAGCGGCTCCAGCTTGGCCTCGGTGCAGCGCATCTCGCGCGGTATGAGCCACTTCGGGGAGCACGCACTCGGCTGGTTCGCAGTCTCCGCAGCGGGTGCCACGGCGGATAAGCCGCGCCGGGCCGAGTGGCTGGGCGTGGGTGTCTCCGCCTTCATCGCGCACGCTGCGAGCGTGATCATCAAGCGCATCGTGCGCCGACCCCGCCCGCACGACCCGGCGATTCGCATCGGCGTGGGCACCCCGTCCAAGCTGAGTTTCCCCTCCTCGCACGCCACCAGCTCCACCGCGGCGCTGGTGAGCATGGCGGACCTGACCGGGAAGAAGGCGCCCCTAGCGGGCGTTCCCGCGATGGGCTTTTCCCGCCTAGTCTTGGGCGTGCACTACCCGAGCGACGTGATCGTCGGTACGCTTATCGGGTTGACGACCAGCAAGGCGGTTCAGAAGACGATCGTCCCCCGCTTGAAGCAGCGGCTGAGCGGCCGCGGTGCCTAGCGGGTTGAAAAGACACTTGTTTTCCACAGGGAGTGACGCGTAACAGTGAGCAATCGGGATCCAGAATCCTTCTTCGGCGGCGAGCCCCACACCTCCGGCATTGAGTCGGCGGATGCGACGGCGCGCCGCTACGAGGGCACGGAATATGACGCGTCGAAGACGAGCACCTCGGTGGAGGCGGAGAAGCTGCAGCCACCGAAGAACCTGCTCGACGGGATGATCAAGGCGCTGCGTCCGAAGCAGTGGGTGAAGAACGTCCTGGTCGTCGCCGCGCCCGTCGCGGCCGGTGGGGACGTCATCTTCCAGGGCCGCGTGCTGCTGGACATCCTCATCGCCTTCGTGGCCTTCTGCCTCGCCGCGTCCTCCATCTACCTCATCAACGACGCCCGCGACGTCGAGGCCGACCGCCAGCACCCGACGAAGCGCTTCCGGCCGATCGCTGCTGGTGTGCTGCCGGTCTCGCTGGCCTACATCATGTCGGTGGTGCTCATCGCCCTCGCGGTGGGCGGGTCCTTCCTGGCTAGCTCCGGGCCTGGGCTGGCCATCGTCGTGGCCGTGTACATCGCGCTGCAGCTGGGTTACTGCTTCGGCTGGAAGCACCAGCCGGTGATCGATATCGCCCTGGTCAGCTCCGGCTTCATGCTGCGCGCGATGGCCGGTGGCGTGGCGGCCGGGGTGATCCTGTCCCAGTGGTTCCTGCTGGTCGCGGCCTTCGGTTCCCTGTTCATGGCGGCTGGTAAGCGCTACGCGGAGCTGAAGCTCTCCCTGCGTTCGGGAGCGAAGATCCGCAAGTCTCTGGAAAGCTACACCCCGACCTACCTGCGTTTCGTGTGGACGCTGGCCGCAACAGCCGTGGTGCTGAGCTACGCGCTCTGGGGCTTTGATCTCTCCCAGCAGGTCAGCGGTGCGGCCGCGGTGTGGTACCAGATCTCGATGGTTCCATTCACGGTGGCGATCCTGCGCTACGCGGCTGATGTGGACCGCGGCGACGGCGGGGCGCCGGATGAAATCGCGCTCAACGACCGCGCTCTGCAGGTGTTGGCGCTGGCCTGGCTGGTGACGATCGGCATCGCGGTTTACGTGGTCCCGGCCCTCTAGTATCCAAGAGAGTTTTCAAAGCAAAAGTTTTCATACGAACGGCATGGCGTTTCAGATAAAGATTTGATAACGTCATGCCGTTAACTATTCGTCGTTGAGGGATTTTTCATGAACCTTAAAATGAGCTCCATGGTTATGGGCAAGCGCCTCACAGCAGTGCTGGTGGCCATCGCTACTGCGCTCGGCATGGCGACCGTCGTTGCTCCGCAGGCATCGGCCGATACCCGTGGCGTGCTGCGCCCGGGCTGCACCTGGTCCCCGTACAAGTACTACGTGCAGGACTGCTGGGTCAGTTCGCCGTCGATGGGCCAGAAGATCAAGGTCCAGATCCAGGCTGCCTCCCGTGGCGGCAGTGCCGGTGTCTACTTCCTGGACGGTCTGCGTGCTCCAGAGCACTACAGCGACTGGGTGGAGCTGGGGCATGCTCCGCGCAAGTTCGTCAACGACAACGTCACCCTGGCTATGCCGGTCGGTGGCAAGGGTCAGTTCTACACCGACTGGCAAGGCCACTGGGGTGGCAACAATGGCCCGCGTAAGCCGCGCTGGGAGACCTTCCTGACCCGTGAGCTGCCGAATTACCTGGCCCGCGAGTTTGGCGTCTCCCGCACCAATAACTCCGTGGTTGGCCTGTCTATGGGTGCGATGGCCGCGATGAATCTTGCCGCGTGGCACCGCAACCAGTTCAAGCAGGTGACCTCCATGTCTGGTTACCTGAACCCGACCTTCCCGGGCATGTACTTCGCGATGGACTACTCGATGAAGGATTCTTCCGGTCCGGGTGCTCGCGTTGAAAACATGTGGGGTCCGCCGGCGAGCCCGGGTCGCTTCCGTAACGACCCGACCCTGAATGTCGGCCGTCTGCAGGGGATGCCGATGTACCTCTCGGCTTCCCTTGGTGGCCCGACGCCGGATATCGACTTCGTGAACAACCCTGTTGTCGGAGCTAGCGCGGTCATGCTGGAGTTCTTCTCCCGCACCTCGACCGGAAAGTTTGAGCTGGCTGCGCGCGGCGCTGGCATTAACCCGGTCGTCAGCTACAGCCCTGTCGGTGTTCACAACTGGAATAACTGGGGCGCCGAGCTCAGCAAGGCTCGCCCGCACATCCTGCGCGCACTGGGTGCTTAGTCCGGTTCGAGCCTGATGGGATCGTGTTCTCCCGTGAATGGTTGAACACCCTGGCTCTATAGAAAAGGGGCGCTTCCTCTCCATCGAGGAAGCGCCCCTTTCTTTGCGTCTCGGAAACTTTTCTGCGAGTTGCCGTCGAGTGTGCTTTACAAGCCCTAACGAAACAGTAAGCTTAAGCCTTAAGTGAAGCTTTAGGCTTTGTGGCTATTGAGGCTGGCGAGAAACCCAGGCCGAAGCGGGAGGGGAACCCGCTTCGACCGGGAGCTACCAGCCTGGATCTCGGCTGTTTTATTGACGTTCATAAGGACACAAGGAAGAAAACACATGCGCATTGCTGCGAAACTCCCCCGCCCGTCCCGTCTGGGGAAGGCGACGCTTGCCCTGCCGCTGGCCGCGGCTCTCGCCCTGCCGCTGATGCCAGCTGCCAACGCGCAGAGCCCTGCCGGTAGCCTGGCTGGCTCCAGCGGCCCTGGCTCCGGCACTGGCTACCTTGAGCCCGACAACGTTCCGGCACGCGAGCCGGTGCGCGTGACCGAGCAGAACCTCCCGGGCCTGCCGGAGGGCGTGTCCGTGGACAAGGTCGAGTGGATCACCGACCGCTGGGCGAATGTCTACATCAACTCTGCCGCCATGCCGGGCAAGCCGGTGAAGGTCCAGATCCTGCTGGCCCGCGATTGGTACTCCAAGCCGAACCAGAAGTTCCCGACCGTCTGGGCCCTCGACGGCCTGCGCGCCCGCGAGGATGAGTCCGGCTGGACCCTGTCCACGAATATCGCGAACTTCTACGCGGACAAGAACGTCAACGTCGTCCTCCCGGTCGGCGGCGAGTCCTCCTTCTACACCGACTGGCAGCAGCCGGACAAGGGCAAGCACTACAAGTGGGAGAGCTTCCTCGTCAACGAGCTCCCGGCTGTCCTGCGCGAGGGCTGGCGCAGCACCGAGGACCGCGCGATCGTCGGCCTGTCCATGGGTGGCACCGCGGCGATGAACCTCGCGCAGCGCTTCCCGAAGATGTGGAAGTTCGTCGGTTCCTTCTCCGGCTACCTGGACACCACCTCCCCGGGCATGCCGCAGGGCATCGCCTACGCCACGCAGGACGGCGGCGGCTACGACGCGCAGAAGATGTGGGGTCCGTTCGGCTCCAAGGACTGGTACGAGCACGACCCGAAGCTGGGTGTTGGCCTGCTGAAGGACATGTCCGTGTATGTCTCCGCCGGTAACGGCACACCGGGCAACCCGGGGGAGAACAGCCCGGCCGGTATCGGCCTGGAGGTCATGTCCCGCCTGACCACCCAGACCTTCCTCAAGGAGGCCAAGAAGAAGGGCGTGAAGGTTACAGCCCACTTCCGCAACTCCGGCATCCACAACTGGCCGTACTGGCAGTTCGAGATGACCCAGGCGTGGCCACAGATCGCTAATGCACTCTCCCTCTCCGAGGATGACCGTGGCGCCCAGTGCGCTGCTGGCGGTGCGATCGGCGATGCGCTGAAGGCTAACCCGCAGATCGGCGCCCAGGTCGGCGCCTGCGTCTCCGGCGAATACGACGCCGCCCGCGGCGGCAAGGTCCAGGACTACCGCTCCGGCCGCGCTTACTGGCACCCGGACACCGGCGCCCACTTCCTGTGGGGCCGCATCGGTGCCCGCTACGTGGAAATGGGCGCAACCCACTCCTGGCTCGGCTACCCGAAGAGCGAAGAACACGAGATCTCCAACGGCCGCGGCCGCTTCGTTGAGTTCGAACACGGCAACATCTACTGGACCCACGAGACCGGCGCCTATGCGGTGAAGAAGGACATCATGCGCACCTGGGGCGAGAAGGGCTACGAGAACGGCCCGCTCGGCTACCCAGTGGCGAACGCCGAGAAGGTCGGGGACGGCTGGGTGCAGCGCTTCCAGAACGGCGTCATCACCCGCGACAAGGACGGCAAGACCCAGTACGTCCAGGGCGAGATCGCCAAGAAGTACATGGCTGCCAAGGGTCCGGAGTCCAAGCTGGGCTTCCCGGTTACCGGAGAGATGGACCTGCCGAACAAGAAGGGCAAGTTCTCCGAGTTCACCGGCGGCTACATCTACTGGTCCCCGAAGACCGGCGCCCACATCATCTACAAGGGCGCGATCTTCGACGCCTGGGGCGAGGAGAAGCACGAGCAGGGCAAGTACGGCCTGCCGATCGCTGACCAGACCGCGATCCCAGCGGGCGGCGAGGTCGTGCGCTTCCAGAATGGCGAGATCCAGCACGTTAACGGCAGGATCGTCAAGAAGTAACACTCGCCCATAGGGCGGGGCCGGGATAATGAACCCCGGCAGACCGGGCACCGGGAGGGGCGGCGCGTGCGCCAGCGCTCTCCCCGGTGCCCGGTATCGTTTTAACTAGTCAATCCGTTCACCGCGCCTGGCTACTAGCCCCAGCCCCGGCGGGGTCGTAATATGGCTGACCCGCCGAATTCCGGCGCCAATGGAAAGGAAGCGCACTGTGCGAAAGACCAGCCTCCCAACGATGCGGCGGCCGCTGGCCATCCTGGCGAGCCTGACCCTCCTCGGCGCGGCCAGCGCATGTGGCACGGGCAGCACCGTCGACAACTCGGAGCAGGCCGATAACACCGCCGTGCCGAGCGTCTCCGCGTCCGCGAAGCCGGACAAGGGCGACGATAAGAGCAAGGACAAGGACGACTCCAAGGATGAGGACGCGTCCTCCGGCGACCACGGTGCGACCGGCAAGGGTGCGCAGGACGGCGCCGTCGAGGAAGTGGAGGACGTCCCCGAGGGCGACGACCGCAGCGAGGAGGAGGAGAGCTTCCTGGCGGCTCTGGAGAAGTCCGGCGTGCACTTCGACAAGGTGGACGAGGCGAGCCGCAATGCAGTCGAGTCGCAGATCATCGCTGCCGGCTACCATCACTGCCGCGAATCGGATACCCCGCTGATCGGGGTCGCGGCCGGTCAGATGCTCGCCCAGGGGCTCGTCGACCCACCCAAGGGGGACGACGCCCTCACCCAGAAGTTCGAATCCATGATGAAGGATCTGCGCACCGCCGCGGATGAAAACCTCTGCCGCTAAGCGCGGCCGGGAGGAAAGAAGAATAATGCGCAAGCCAATCGGCAAAACCGTGACGATCATCGGCCTGGTGGTGCTCCTGGTGCTCATCATCGCCGGCATCGGCTCCTGGCTGGGTACCGATGGGAAGGGTGGCTTCGGCGGACCCGGCTCCCACGAGGGCTCTGGGAAGCCGGGCCGCGAGGCGAGCCCGAACCCGCCGGGGTGTGTGGACTACGAGGTCGTCGCCCTGCCCGGTACCTGGGAGTCCAAGGCGGACGACGACCCGGTACATCCGACTGCCAATCCCCGCTCCCTGCTGCTGCACGTCACCCAACCGCTGCAGGAGCAGACCGACCCGGAGCGCGTGAAGATCCACACGGTGCCCTATACCGCGCAGTTCCGGAACTTCAACGCACAGCACGAGATGAGCTACGACGACTCCCGCAAGCAGGGCCTGGGGCGCGCCGTCGGGGAGATTCAGGCGACGCACGAGAAGTGCCCGGCCACGAAGTTCATCCTCGTCGGGTTCAGCCAGGGCGCGGTCATTGCCGGCGACCTGGCGTCGAATATCGGCAACCACCGCGGGCCGGTGGATCCCTCCCTGATCGCCGGTGTCGCGCTGATCGCGGATGGTCGACAGGAGCCACAGCACGGCGAACTGGTGGGTAATAAGGAAAACACTGGCATCGGCGCTGAGGTTGCGCTGCACGCGGTGAACGCGCTCGTGCAGCCCATCGTGCCGGGGGCGACGATGCGCGGCGGGCGCCCGGATGGCTTCGGCGAGCTCAATGACCGCGTGAAGAACTTCTGTGCTGCCGGGGATACGGTCTGCGACGCGCCACCGACGATCGGCAACGCAGTGTCCCGGGCCAAGGAGCTGGTGGGATCCAACGGTATCCATGCCCATTACGACACCAACCGCGACGTCGTCGACGGAATGACCGCGCCAGAGTGGATCACTAACTGGGTGCGCGACCTTGTGGCGCAGCCCATCTAAAAAACTTCAGACACGAACCCTCAAGTGGTGCATCGCACACCTAAATAGTTTAGGGTACAAAACAGCTATTCGTGACTCTAGAGAAGGGACTAGGTGGTCCACCGATGGATATCAATGCAGCCATGGGGCAGTTCTTTGACGAGAACGGCAATATCGCCGTGCCCGATGCACTGACGCTCTCCGGGATGAACGAGATGCTCTTCGGCGCCGCTAAGGCGCAGGGAGAAGCCGACAAGGTCCTGTACCGCTACTGGGACTACAACGACTCCGCCGAGGGCGTGCTCCGCGAGTACACCCGCGAGGAGATCAACACCCGCATCAAGGCCGTGTGCGTGCGCCTGCAGCAGGTCACCAAGCGCGGCGACCGCGTGGCCATCCTCGCCAATAACTCGCCCGAGTACGTCTACAGCTTCCTCGGCATCATGTACGCCGGCCTGGTGCCGGTGCCGCTCTACGACCCGACCGAGCCGGGCCACGCGGACCACCTCACCGCGGTGCTGGATTCCTCCACCCCGGTGGCCGTCATGACCAACAAGCGCTCCGCCACCGCGGTCCGCGAGTTCTTCGCCGACCGCCCGGCCCCGGAGCGCCCGCGCGTGCTTGTCGCCGACGCCCTGCCGGACAGCCTCGCTGAGCAGTGGCAGAACCCGGCCGAGCTGCTGGCCAAGCACCCGGAGCTCGCGCCGAAGAGCTCCGACGAGGCGTTCCTGCAGTACACCTCCGGCTCCACCCGCACCCCAGCGGGCGTGGTCCTGACGCACAAGTCCATCGTCACCAACGTGCTGCAGATCTTCATCGCCGTGAAGCTGCAGCCGCCGGTGCGCATCGTCAGCTGGCTGCCACTGCACCACGACATGGGCCTGATCCTCGCGGCTTTTGCCTCCATCTTGGGCATCCCGTTCGACCTCATGAGCCCCCGGGACTTCCTGCAGAACCCAGCCCGCTGGATCAAGCAGCTCGACAAGCGCGACGACGAGGAGAACATCTACACCGTCGTCCCGAACTTCGCCCTCGAGCTGGCGACCCGCTACGCCAACCCCGCCGACGAGGCGAACGCGGAGCTGCTCGCGGGACTGGATCTCTCCCGCGTCGACGGCCTGGTCAACGGCTCCGAGCCGGTCACCCACGCCTCCGTGGAGCGCTTCCTCGACCTCTTCGCCAACTACCAGCTGCGCCGTGAGACGATGCGTCCGTCCTACGGACTGGCCGAGGCCTCCCTGCTGGTTACCACCCCACAGACCGGAAAGCGGCCGTGGACCCAGTGGTTCGACCGCGAGCAGCTCGCGGGCGGCACCGCGGTGGCGCTGCCGGAGGGTGATGAGGCAGCCATGCCGCTGACCTCCGTCGGTCAGGTCTGCCCCTGGCAGAGCCTCTGCATCGTGGACCCGGAGACCGGCAAGGAGCTCGCGGACGGCCAGGTCGGTGAGCTGTGGACTAACGGTGAGAACACCGCCGCCGGCTACCTCAACCGCGAGGAAGAGACCACCTACACCTTCCGCAACCACCTCCCCGCGGACCACCGCCTGCCCGAGAACTCCCGGGCGGGTAACGCGCCGGAGGATAACTGGATGCGCACCGGCGACCTCGGCGTCATCGTTGACGATCAGGTCTTCATCACCGGCCGCCTGAAGGACCTCGTCATCGTCGCGGGCCGCAACCACTACCCGCAGGACATCGAGGAGACGGCCGCCGCGGCGACGTCTCACGTCAGCCACGGCGCAATCGCAGCCTTCGCGGTATCGGGCACCGAGCTGGGCCAGGACGTCGAGGGGCTGGTCATCCTCGCGGAGCGCACTCCGGAGGCCTCCCCCGTGGAGGATGGCATTGCGGCCAACGACATCCGCGCGGCCGTGTCCAAGATCCACGGCCTGAAGCCGGCGGATATCCGCATCGTGGACGCCGGAAACATCCCGCGCTCCAGCGCAAACAAGATCGCCCGCCGTGTTGCGGCGAAGGCCTACTCGCAGGGCCAGTTCAACTAGAGTTAGGCGGCTCGTCCGTTAGGATGAAAGATTCACTAGGACGCGCCGCATTGCAACGAGAGGAATCACCCGGTCACCATGGCAGAAGATAACGTGGGTCGCGCTCAGCAGGACCACCCCCGGAGCGAAGCAGAGCTCCGGCAGTGGCTGCGTAACTGGGTATCGGAGACCACCGACACCCCGGAGGCGGAGATCCGCGACGATCAGCCACTGGAGGAATTCGGGCTTTCATCCCGCGACGTGGTGATCCTCTCGGGGGAGTTGCAGCGCATGACGGGCCTGTCGGTGGACGCCACCGTGGCCTATGAGCACAACTCCATCGGGGCGCTCGTCGACTACTTGAGTTCCCAAGGTCAGGCGAACGCCCCGGCGGCAGCGTCCGCAAAGAGGCGCGCCGTGGGCGGCGAGCAGGCGCCGGGGGAGCGGGACATTGCCGTCGTCGGCATGGCCGGCAGCTACCCGGGTGCCCCGACCACCGACGAGTTCTGGGACCTGCTGATCAGCTACCAGGACGGTATCGGTGAGCTGCCGGAGGGCCGCTGGTCCGAGTGGGCAGAGAACCCGGAGATGGTTCGTCGCATGGCGGACGCGCAGCTCACGGGCGGTTACCTGCCGGACCTGGCGTCCTTCGATGCGGAATTCTTCGGGCTCTCCCCGCTGGAGGCCGCGAACATGGACCCGCAGCAGCGCATCCTGTTGAAGCTGACCTGGGAGGCCCTTGAGGACGCACTGATCCCAGCGAACTCGCTGCGAGGAGACAACGTGGGCGTGTTCATGGGAACCACGAACAACGACTACGCGAACCTCATCATCGCCGACCCGAAGGTCGCCCACCCCTATGCCCTGATCGGCAACTCCAGCTCCATCGTTGCCAACCGCATTTCTTATGCTTTTGACTTCCGGGGGCCGTCGGTTGCGATGGACACCGCCTGTTCCTCCTCGCTGGTGGCGATCCACCAGGCGGTTGGTTCCCTGCGCGACGGCAGCTCCGAGGTTGCGATCGCCGGTGGCGTGAATCTGCTGGCCAACCCCTTCGCTACCGTTGCCTTCTCCGAGACCGGGGTGCTGTCCCCGACCGGCAAGATCCACGCCTTCTCTGAGGACGCCGACGGCATCGTGCGCTCCGACGGCGCCGGCGTGATCGTGCTCAAGCGCCTCTCCGATGCAGTGGCAGCCGGGGATAACATCCTCGGCGTCATCAAGGGGTCGGCGGTGAACTCGGACGGCCGGTCCAACGGCATCACCGCGCCGAACCCGGAGGCACAGTCCGCAGTGCTGCGCGCCGCCTACGAGGACGCGGGAATCGACCCGACGACCGTGGACTACGTGGAGGCCCACGGCACCGGCACCATCCTCGGCGACCCGATCGAGGCCCGCGCGCTTGGCGAGGTGCTGGGCGCGGGGCGCGATGCGGATCACCCGACCCTGCTGGGGTCGGCCAAGACGAACTTCGGCCACACCGAGGCCGCGGCGGGCGTGGCCGGCGTGATGAAGGTCCTGATGGCGATGCGCGAGGGCGTGCTGCCACCGAGCCTGAACTACGTGGGCCCGAACCCGCACATCGACTTCGACGCCCAGCGCCTCGAGGTGGTTGAGGATCCGCGCGAATGGCCGGAGTACTCCGGCCGCCCGGTGGCCGGTGTGTCCGGTTTCGGCTTCGGCGGCACGAATGCGCACGTGGTGATCGCAGCACCGACCGAGGAAGAGCTGCGCGACGCTGCCGCACTGAATGAGGAACGGGCCGCTGGCAAGGCAGACGCCGGCTCGGACGCCGCCGCGGGCACGGACCCGGCCCACCCGCTGATCGACTGGGAGGCATGCGAGACCCCAGCCGCTCTGCTGCCGGTCTCCGGATTCCTGCCCTCCCGCCGCCGCCTGGCCGCAGGCGACCTGCGCGACTGGTTGGCCTCGCACGAGTCCGCCGACCTGCTGGACGTCGCCGGAGCACTCGCTGGCCGCAACCACGGCCGCTCCCGCGGCATCATCCGAGCCACCAACACCACCGAAGCCATCGAGGGGCTGGAGCGCCTCGCCGAGGGCAAGAAGGGCTCATCCGTCTTCACCGCGGACTCTCCGGCTGCCACCGGCCCGGTCTGGGTCTACTCCGGCTTCGGCTCCCAGCACCGGAAGATGGGCAAGGAGCTCGCTGCAATCTCCAGCTTCTTCGCTGAGCGTCTCGCCGCGATCGACGAGATCGTGCAGCGCGAATCCGGCTGGTCGCTGGTGGAGAAGATCAACGACGACGAGCAGAACTTCGACCTGGAATCCGCCCAGGTCGCCATCACCGCCGTCCAGATCGCGCTGACCGACCTGCTGCGGGAGTTCGGGCTGCGCCCGGCCGCGGTCGTCGGCCAGTCCCTGGGCGAGATCGGTGCCGCCTACGGCTCCGGCGGGCTGTCCCTGGAGGACGCCATGATCGTGGCCTGCCACCGCTCCCGCCTCATGGGCGAGGGCGAGAGTCAGCTCACCGGCGATCAGGCCGGGGCGATGGCCGTCATCGAACTGGGCCCGGAGGCGCTGGGGACCTTCCGCGCCGAGCACCCGGAGTTCGCCAAGGTGGAGCCCGCGGTCTACGCCGCGCCGGGCATGACCACCGTCGGCGGCCCGCAGGCAGCCGTCGCCGCGCTCGTTGAGTACCTGGACGGCGAGGGCAAGTTCGCCCGCATGCTGGATGTCAAGGGCGCGGGGCACACCTCGATGCTCGACCCGATCCTCTCCGAGCTGCTCTACGAGATCGGCGGCATCACCGCCCGCCCGATCCACACGCCGCTGTACTCCACCGTCCACCGCGGCGAGGTCTACCAGCCGGGCGAGGCTGTGCACGACGCGGATTACTTCGTCCACTGCACCCGCCACCCGGTCTGGTTCTCGGACGCCACCGGCCAGCAGTTCAAGGACGGCTACCGCACCTTCGTGGAGCTCTCCGCCCACCCGGTCGCGCTCATGCCGATCATGAACATCGCCTTCGCCCACGACGCGGGTGACGCCAAGACCCTCTACGCGCTCAAGCGCAAGGAGCCGGCCGCGGAGACGCTGCTGAATCTCCTGGCCGAGCTCTACGCCGAGGGCGCCGATCTGGACTTTGGCCGCCTGTACCCGCGCAACTTCGCGCTGCAGCTGCCGGGCCAGCACTGGGTGGAACAGCCGCACTGGACCGACGCCCACCCGTCCGGCCCAGGCGCGCAGGGCCTGCCGGGCAGCCGCGTGGACCTGCCGGACGGCCGGGTGGCCTTCGCGACACAGGCGGATCGCATCGCCTCCCTGGAAGTGCTTGCCGAGGCGCTGGCCGACGAGCTCGCGCCGGGGCATGCCGTCAGCGCGGCACAGTCCCACGGGGTGCTGCCCGCAGCCGGCGAGATCACGACCATCGCCACCCGCACCTTGGGCGGCTGGTCCCTCCAGGTTTTCGACGTTGCTGGCACCGGCCAGGTGCTGGGCGAGGCCTTCGTCAGCACGCTGGATGGGGCCGCAAGCGCTGGCGCGGCAGCTGCTGCACCAGCCGCTGTGGCTGCCAACGCCACCGAGGACGCAGGGCAGAAGCTGGGCGCGGTGACACAGTCCGCGCACGCCCTGCCGGAAGTCCAGGAGGGCGAGGCCCGCTGGGCCCCGGACAGTGGGGTGAGCGTGGCCCAGCGGCTGCGGGAGATCGTCTCGGAATCCATGGGCTACGACGTTGAGGACCTGCCGGGCGAGCTGCCGCTCATCGACCTGGGCCTGGACTCCCTGATGGGGATGCGCATCAAGAACCGGGTGGAGTACGAGTTCGACCTGCCGCCGCTGCAGGTTCAGCAGCTCCGCGACGGCTCCGTGGACACCGTCATCGCCATGGTCGAGGCGGAGATCGCCTCCCGCACCAGTGAATCGGGAGCTGCGGAGCAGGCGCCGGAGCAGACCGACGCTCAGCCAGCAGGTGACGCAGCGGACGACGCCGAGGGCGCTACCGACTACACCGTCAATACCGGGGGAGTCGCCCCGCGCGACGCCTCCGAGCGCCTCGTCTTCGCCACCTGGGCGAAGATCAACGGCAAGGCGGCAGCCGGTGTCACCAGCCCGCTGCCGAAGATCAGCGCCGAGACCGCCCAGCAGGTCGCCGAGCGACTGAGCGAACGCTCCGGTGCTGAGGTCACCGCCGAGCAGGTCGCCGAAGCCACGGACCTCGCCGCCCTGGCGGATACCGTCCGCGCCAGCCTGGAGACCGCCGTCGAAGGCAACATCCGCGTGCTGCGCGCCCGCCCGGCTGGCTCCGAAAAGCCGAGCCTGTTCCTCTTCCACCCAGCCGGTGGCTCCTCGGTGGTCTACCAGCCGCTGACCCGCCGCCTGCCGGAAGGCGTCCCCGTCTACGGCGTCGAACGCCTCGAGGGCAGCCTGAAGGACCGCGCCGCGGCCTACCTGGACGAGATCATCGCCCTGGCCGATGGCCGCCCGGTCGTGCTCGGTGGTTGGAGCTTCGGCGGGGCCCTGGCCTATGAGGTCGCGTTCCAGCTCGCCCAGCGCGCCGCGGCGGGCGAGCCTAGCGCCGAGGTGCAGCGCATCGTCCTGCTGGACACCGTGCAGCCGGCCAACCCGGCGCCGGATACGAAGGAGGAGATGCACGCCCGCTGGGACCGCTACGCCGCCTTCGTCAACAAGACCTACGGCTTCGAGATGGAGGTTCCGCACGAGCTGCTGGATCTGCAGGGCGAGGACGTCATGCTCGCGATGTTCCAGGAGATGTTGCAGTCCCCGGAGGCCGCCAGCCTCGGGCTGCCCGCGGGCGTGCTGGAGCACCAGCGGGCCAGCTTCGTGGACAACCGCATCCTCGAGTCCCTGGACTTCCACGCCTGGGCGGCCGTCGATGTACCGGTCACCCTCTTCCGCGCCGAGCGGATGCACGATGGTGCAATCGAGCTGGAACCGGCTTATCGTGATATTGCGCCGGACGGCGGCTGGGGCGAGATCGTCACCGAGCTGGATGTCATCCAGCTGCAGGGCGACCACCTCGCCATCGTCGACGAGCCCGAGATCTCGAAGGTGGGCCGCGCGCTCACCGAGGTGATCAAGGACACCCCGGCCACGGACGAAGAACCACAGGATGAGGAGTAGCCCCGACGTGTCTGAAGACTCTGCTGACCAGGCCAACCCGCAGGGTGAAGATACTGCTCCAGCGGACAGCAGCGTGTCCGCGAAGCTGAAGGATCTGCAGCGCCGGCTCGAGCTGGCGCAGGACCCGGGCTCCGAGTCGGCGAAGGCCAAGCGCGACGCCGCTGGGCTCACCACCCCGCGCCAGCGCATCGACGCCCTCCTCGACGAGGGTTCCTTCACCGAGATCGGTGCCCTCGGCCAGGCCCCGGGCGACCCGAGTGCCCCCTACGGCGACGGTGTGGTCACCGGCTACGGCCGCATCGGCGGCCGCCCCGTCGCGATCTATGCCCACGACAAGTCCGTTTTCGGCGGCTCCGTGGGCGAGACCTTCGGCAAGAAGGTCACCGAGGTCATGGACATGGCCACCCGCGTCGGTATCCCGGTCATCGGTATCAACGACTCCGGCGGCGCCCGCATTCAGGACGCCGTGACCTCCCTGGCCATGTACTCCGAGATCGCACGCCGCCAGGTTCCGCTCTCCGGCCAGAGCCCGCAGATCTCCATCCTCCTGGGCCCCTCCGCAGGTGGAGCGGTCTACGCCCCCGTGACGACGGACTTCCTCATCGCCGTGGACGGCCGCACCCAGATGTTCGTCACCGGCCCGGCCGTCATCGAGTCCGTGACCGGCGAGAAGGTCTCCATGGAGGAGCTGGGCGGGGCGCGCCAGCAGGCCCGCAACGGCAACATCAGCTACGTCGCCGCCACCGAGGAGGAGGCCTTCAACTACGTCAAGGACCTGCTGGACTTCCTGCCCTCCTCGGCCTTCGACGAACTGCCACAGTACTGGGCGCCGAACGACTCCCTGACGGAGCGGGATAAGGAACTGAACTCCATCATCCCGGACGACCCGAACGCCGGTTACGACATGATGGATGTGCTGACCCGCATCTTCGACGACGAGAACGTCCTCGAGGTGCAGGGCGACTACGGCGCCAACGTCATCACCGCCTACGCGCGCATCGACGGGCAGACGGTCGGCGTGATCGCGAACCAGCCGATGGTGCTGGCCGGCTGCCTGGATGCTGAGGCCGCGGACAAGGCCTCCCGCTTCATCCGCATCAACAATGCCTACAACATCCCGCTCGTCTTCGTCGTGGACACCCCCGGCTACCTGCCGGGCGCGGAGCAGGAGAAGGTCGGCCTGATCCACCGTGGTGCGCACCTGGGCTTCGCCCTGGCCGACGCGACGGTGCCGAAGGTCACCGTGGTGGTGCGCAAGGCGTTCGGCGGCGGTTACGCCGTCATGGGTTCGAAGAACCTCACGGCGGATGTGAACCTCGCGTGGCCGACCGCGCAGATCGCGGTGATGGGCGCGGAGGCCGCCGTCGTCATGATGAAGGGCAAGGAACTGGCCGCGATGCCGCCGGAAAAGCGGGTGGTGGCGAAGAAGATGTTCATGGACTTCTACAACGCCAACATGACCAGCCCCTATGTATCCGCGGAGCGGGGCTACGTGGACGCGATCATCTCCCCAGAGGACACCCGCGTGCAGCTGCGTCAGGCGCTGCGCCAGCTGGCGCACAAGCGCACTCCGAGGGAAAAGAAGAAGCACACGATTCTGCCGATGTAGCCGCATCGGTGAGCACACACAGCGTGGCGGATTCTCTCGAGTTCCGCCGCGCTCGTGTTGTTTTCGGCGTAATATCCATAGTAATTTTTGGGTCCAAACAACCGGCCAACAAGATGGGAAGTATATGACGACGCAGTCGCCGCTGAGCCAGATCAAGAAGCTCGCCAATAGCCTCAAGTACTCGGCAGAGGGCCTCGCCACCGAGGTCTCCGCCGTGGGGCGCGGGCTGATCCCGGTGCTGCGCTCCGACATCGTCGCCAAGGGAGGCGGCGTGCGTGGCCAGCTCGCCTTCCTGGAGGGCATCGCCCGCTACGGCTTCAGCACCGCCCGCCAGATGCGCTACGCGGCCTTCCACGCCCCAGATCAGCTGGCCTTCATCGACGACATGGGGCAGCGCACCTACCGTGAGATGCTGGATGACGTCCAGGCCCTGGCCCGCTCCCTGCAGCGCCGCGGCGTGAGCTCCGGTGCCCGGGTCGGCGTGATGTGCCGCAATAGCCGCGCGATCATCTACGCCATCGGCGCCAAGGGCTTCATCGGCACCAAGATCTTCCTGCTGAATATCGGCAGCTCCCCGGAACAGCTAGCTAAGTCCCTGGTGGAACACGACCTGGACCTGCTGTACATCGACGAGGAATTCGCCGAGCGCCTGCCGGAGGACCTCGGCGGCTGCGAGATCATCATCGGGCACGCCGAGGACCTCGGCAACCCGAAGGTGCGCGACGCCTCCTGGCCGACCTTCCAGCAACTCATCGATACCGCTCCGAGCGCGGAAGCAGAGAAGCTGCCGCTGTTCCCGAAGCGCGACCACATCATCATCATGTCCTCCGGCACCTCCGGCACGCCGAAGGGCGTGGCCATCCGGGAGCCGCTGATCCCGACCCCGCTGCGCGCGCTGGTCACCCGCGTGCCGTGGCGCAAGAACATGATGCTGCAGATGTCCGCCTCCATGTTCCACTCCTGGGGCTGGGCGAACATCAACCTCATCATCGCCCACCGCGCGACCGTGGTGCTGCGCCGTATCTTCGACCCGAAGCAGGCGATGGAGGACCTGGTGAACTACCAGGTCGAGGGCATCATCACCTCGCCGATCTTCCTCAAGGAACAGCTGCGGGTCGCCGAGGAGGGGGACTACGACGTCTCCCGCGTGAAGATGATCATCTCCTCCGGCCACGCGATGACCCCGGACTTCATCCGCGCGGTCCAGGCGAAGTTCGGGCCGGTGCTGGCGAACTTCTACGGCTCCACCGAGGCCTCCTCCTGCGTGATGACCACCCCGGAGGAGCTGGCAGAGGACCCGAAGCTCGCGGGCCGCGCCGTCACCGGCGTGCGCATCAAGATTTTGGACGAGGACGGCAACGAGCTGCCCCCGGGCCAGGTCGGCCGCATCTTCTGCCGCGGCGCGATGACGATGAAGCAGTACACCAACGCCCGCGACAAGATGGTGATCGAAAAGGGCCTGCTGGAGATCGGCGACAAGGGCTACCTCACCGAGGACGGCCGCCTCTACGTCCTGGGCCGCAACGACGACATGATCATCGTCGGCGGCGAGAACGTCTACCCGAAGTCCGTCACCGAGGTGCTGGAGCCCATGCCGGGAATCCGCGACCTCTTCGTCAAGGGTGTGGAGGACGAGGACACCTTCGCACGCCTGGCTGTGTGGATTGTTCGGGAGGACGACGAGACCGGCCGGCGCCTCACGAAGAAGGCCGTTCAGGACTGGGTCCTGGAGAAGCTCGCCGAGCACTCCGTGCCCCGGGATGTCGTCTTCGTCGACGAGCTGCCGTACAACCCGACCGGCAAGGTCATGCCGCGCCAACTTCCGGATTCCCGCATTCACGGCGAGCCCTAGCTCGCGCTAGCGGCCCAGGTGCGCTGGGGTGCGCTTCCTGGGGGCGCGTCGGCGTGGGCCTGTGCGGGGGGCGTGCGTGAGGCGTGTGCGCCTGGGGCGTGCGTGATCCGCGCCCGTGCGGGGGCGTTCCCGGGGTTAGCCCTGCTGCTTGGCCTTGCGGTGCACGAAGAGCGTGATGAGCAGTGCCAGCACATAGAGCCCGGTGAGCCAGGCGAGCAGCGCCGCCCAGCTGATGTCGAAGAACTGGCCCGAGAGCGCGCCCAGCAGGGAGGAACCCAGGTAGTAGCTCAGCACATAGGTGCTGGAGGCCTCGGCGCGGTCCTTCTTTGCCGCCGCGCTCACCCAGCCGCTGGCCACGGAGTGGCAGGCGAAAAATGCGGCGGTGAACAGCAGCGCGCCGGTGACGGTGAGCCAGACCGTCGGGATAAACATCAGCAACAAACCGGCCAGTGCCAGCACCATCGCGACGGTGAGCACCCGGCCCTGGCCGTAGGCCTGCACGGCCCGACCCGCCCGGGCGGAGGACCAGGTGCCGGAAAGGTAGATGACGAAGACCGCGGCGGCCAGTGATTCTGGTAGCCCGTACTCGCCGATCAGGTGGAAGCCCAGGTAGTTGTACAGGGAGACGAAGGCGCCCATCAGCAGGAAGGGCAGCACGAACAGCCCGAGCAGCACCGGCGAGCGGAAGTGGCCCGCGAAGGCGGCGAGCTCGTGGGAGACGGTGATCTTCTTTGGCCGGAAGTTCTGCGAGGGAGGCAGCAGCACCAGCATCGCCAGGCCGATGAGGACGGAGACCCCACCCGAGGTCAGCACCGCGACGCGCCAGTCCGCGAATTCCAGCACCGCGCCGGGAATGAGGCGGCCGAAGAGGCCGCCGATGCTCGTGCCGGAAATATAGAAGCCCATCACCCGCGGCAGGTGTTGGGCGTCGATCTCCTCGGCGAGGTAGGTCATGATCACCGCGGGCACGCCGGCCACCGCCACGCCCTGCAGGGCGCGCATGAGCAGCAGCGAGCCGACCCCTGGCGCGATGGCCACCAGCAGGCTCAGGAAGGTGGCGGCCATGACGCTGATCTGCAGGATGCGGTAGCGCCCCAGCCGCTCGGAGAGGATGCCGACGGGGATGACGGACAGCGCGAGCGCGCCCGTCGTCGCCGAGACGGAGAGCGCGGCGACGGTGGGGCTGATGCCAAAGTCCGCGGTGATGCTCGGCAGCACCGCCTGGGTGACGTACATGGCGTTGAAGGACGCCAGACCGGCGAAAAGCGCGCCGATCAGTGCCCTCTTGTAGCCCGGATCGGTTGGTGTGAGCCCCCTAGATACGCCAGCGGCGCCGGCCGTCCCCTCCCGGGCGGCCGACGCCGTCGTTTCTGGCTCCACGTCCTCCGCTGCGTGATTCTCTGTGTGGCTCATGCCACTAATTATGCACTTAGGGGGCTAGCGACGTGCCCTTGGGTAGGTCGATGCGGTCCGAGGAGACCACGTAGGCCTCCATGGTGCCGTCCAGCATCCGCAGCTTCTCGGAGAGCGCGTCGGGCTGGCCGAGCCCCATCTTCGCGGCTTCCTTCTTGATCTCTTCCGGCGCCCAGGAGGCGTCGATGGTGATCGGGATTGTCTTCACCCCGGCGATCTCCGGGGTGATGGTCAGCTTGCTCACGATGATGTGGAAGTTGCCGCTCAGCACGCTGGTCTTGCCGGGGCCGGTGCGCTGCCAGATCGGGCCAGCGGTCTGGCCGGGCATCTCCATGGCCAGGTTCTGCAGGACGGCCTTGTCCGCGTCGATGCGTAGTGCCGGCTTCGGCCCCTGCTGGGTCTCCAGCGTGATCAGGGAGAGCTTCATGTTGCCCAGCAGCGAGGTGGAGTCGGTCGTGATTTGGAAGGTGTTCCCCGGGATTCCCCGCAGTCCCTCGATGGGGGCTGGGGGAGTGAGATCCATCTCGTATTCCTCCGGGATCTCCGGGAGCTTGGGCGCCTCTCCCAGCTTCGGGAGGTCAGGCAGCTTCGGGGGATCAGGGAGTTTTGGGGTTTCCGGCAGCTTGGGCGCGGCAGGCCGTTGCTGTGCCGGGGGCTTCGCCGCCCCCGGGGCCTTGGGCGTGCCCGGCAGATCCGGGAACTTCGGCAGCTCCAGCTGCGCCTGCGCCGGTGGCGCTCCCGCCGTGGCAGTCAGACCCGCGGCCAGTCCGGTCGCGGTGACGGCTGCGAGAACCGCAACAGCGGTGGAATTGCTGGCCCCGGAGGTCTTGCTCGACTCGGTGGTGGCCCGATCCGTCTTCTGCTGCTTCTTGGCCTCCCGCTGCGCGGCGAGTTCCTCCTTGGAGGATTCCGTCCAGGACAGTGCCAGGGCGCCGCCCACCAGGGCCAGCAGGGTGCCGAGCACGAAGCCACCGAAGTTGGACGTCGGCAGCGCGACGATGCCCAGGATGATGCCAGCCACGCCGGTAAGGATGCGGCTGCCGCCCCCGAACCACGTCATCAGGCCGCAGGCGATCAGCAGGGCACCGATGATGAAGGTGGACACCCCGGAGATTGTCGAGACCTGGATGATGATGTTCGAGACCTCCAGTGAGAGGTACGCCGGGGTGAGGATCACGACCCCACCCAGCAGCATCAGCAGCCCGGCGAAGAAGGGGTGGCTGCGCCGCCACTGAGTGAAAGAGGGGCGGCTGCCCCGCCCCTGGGCGAAACCGGAACGGCGCTGGGCATCCGTGGTTTCGTTTCTATCATCGCCAGCAGCGGCGTCTGTATCCGCGTCTGGAGTGGTCGACAGCTCTTGGGTATCCGCGTTCTCGGCTGCGGGGGTGCCACCGGTGCTCGTCGCGTCGGTGGCTGCCGCCTCCGCCGCCGCACCGTTAGCACTCTGCGTCATCTGGATTCACCAGTGTGATCTCGCTACCCGCCGCGGTCAGCTGATCTGCGGACAGCGAGGATGCGTGCATGGTCTGCCCATCGGAGATGAGCTTCTCGGCCGCGATACCCCACGCACCGGGGGCAGCGTTTTTGTCGACCTGGTTCGCATCGATGCCGATCTGTGGCTTGACCAGAGTCATGCCACCGCTCAGATCAGGGGCGCCGATGATCATGTTCTCGGCTTCCATGTTCTGGCCCGGCACGAGCATCTGGAACTTTTTCTCCCCAATACCCGGCACCTTGATCGGTGCGGACATGCACACGTCGGACACGCGGGCCTTGGTCATCTTGATGCGGGAGACCGTCTCCTCGCCATTGGCCAGCTTGTCGGAATCGACGAAGAGGGAGAAGCCGTCCGCGTCCAGACCGCCGACGTCCATGTTGAAGATCGTGTTGGACAGCGCCAAGTTGGCGGAGATCCCGCCTTCGGCCATGGCGACGCCCATTCCCCCGGATGCCAGCAGGCCGACACCCAGAATTCCTGCGAATCGAAGTTTCCTTGTGTGTCCCATGTCACAGAACACTAGGCGCGCAAAACTAAGTTTCGTGCAAACTTCGTGAAAAATTCTTCAAAAAAGTGTCAGGCGGCTGGGGAGGTTTAGCTCTTTCGCGTCCGGAGCTGGGCGATTCCGCGCCAACCGAAGAGCAGCAGCGCGGACATCACTGTGGCCACCAGGATGAAGGACCAGTGCGGGATCGCCGAGTTGCGGATACCCCAAATACCCAACCCGACGATGAGGCTGCCCAGCCACACGAATACCCCGGTGCGCAGTGCCCGGCCGGCGGCGCGGGCACCCGTGGCAAGTAGGATGCCCCAGACGATCGCCGCCCCCAGCATGAAGGGCCAGGCGGTGTCCAGCCAGCGCAGGACGCTGAAGCCCGAGCCGTCGTCGTGGGCCAGGCGCGCGAGCAGCGCGAAGATCAGCAGCGCCAGAAGATCCAGTACGGGCGCGAGAGCGCCGGAGGTTGGCGCGGTGGTGGTGGGGGCAGCAGCGTTGTGGGGGGCAGTAGACATGCCCTCAGCTTAGCCGGAGGTGGGACCGGGGTTCTTGGGCGCTTCGGGGGAGGTCTTCGAGCCTGTACTCGGGGCGGCCTCAGCGGCTGCCTTCGAGGCGTCGGCCTCAGAACCCGGTGCCAGCTCGCGGGGGTTGGGCAGCTTCGCCACGAGGAAGGTGAACCAGCCCAAACCCACGAGGCCGACGAAGCTGAACATGCGGAAGACAATCACGGCGGCGAAGGCCTGCCCGGAGGTCAGCCCCGCAACCCCCACGAGGGTCGTGGTCAGCATGATGTCCACCGGACCCAGCCCGCCCGGGGTGATCTGCGCCTGCCCGACCAACTTGGCGGAGATGAAGCTCAGCACCACCCCGGCGATCGGCGCCTTCGCCCCCACCGCGTAGGTGCAGGCCAACAGGCAAATGATCTCCAGGATCCAGTTCAGCAGGGACCAGTTAATCGCCAGCGCGAGCTTCGGCAGCGGCAGCTCCACCGTCGCAAGCTGCTCGGAGAAGCCCGCGAGCTGCTCCACGTGCCGATCTTCCGGCTTCTTGCGCCAGCGGTTGAAAGCCCGCAGTCGGGCGATCAGCCAGTCCTCCACCTTCTTGGGGTTGCGAGCGGCCCAATTCGTTAAGGACGCCAACACCACCAACACCACAAGCGAGACAGCCAACGTGAGTGGGTTGACCTTCAGCCCGAGGAAGAAGACCGAGCCGATCCCCAGCAAAGCCATGCCCGCGCCCGCGAGCAGGCCGGAGAAGACCATGTACCAGCTGGCGATCACCGGGGTCGCACCCCACTTCAGCTGCTCCCGGAAGATCATCGCCACAGAGATGGCGGGCCCGCCGGGGAGGGATGCGGACCAGGCATTCGCGACCAGCCCCAGCACGTTGGCTGAGAGGCGCCGGACCTTGATACCCGCCGAGCGCAGCAGCACGACCATGACCTCGGCCTGTGCGAACATCGACAGCAGGACGGTCACGGCGGCGAGTAGCAGCCAGCGGTTATCGGCAGCCTTCAGCTCCTCCCACCCGTTTTCCAGGAAGCCGAAGTGGCGGTGCGCCATGAACGCGATGGCGGCGAGCACCGCCAGCGAGAGGGCGATCCGGGTGAGGGGGGAGCGGAAGAAAGCGGAGGTCTTGGCGAGCACTAGTCCTGGCGCCCCTCCTCGCGGCGCCCCTCTTCACGGTGCCCCTCTTCACGACGTCTCAGCTCCGCCATGAGTTTCTCGAAGGGTACGGTGCGCCCACGCTGCCCGGCATCCTCAGCCTCCGGTGCAATAGTCGGCTCAGCAGCTGCCTCGTTGTCTGTGTCGACGTCGCCCTCGTCGTCTGTCTCAACGTCTGCGAGCGGCTCCGGCAGGGGCTCCCGCTGGCCGGCGTGCTCCGGGGCGGTCTCGGTGGCGGCCCCACCGGTCGTGGCAGTGGCGCCGACCGCCGCCGGTGCGCCAGCACCCACCAGGGCCGGCTCGGCGGCGCCCACGGCGACCGGGGAATCAGCCAGCTGCTCGTTGTGGCCAACCTTCTCGGACAGCCGCTGTACCCAGCGGGGTGCCCACCAGTTGTCCTCGCGCAGCATGTGCATCACGGCCGGGACCAGCAACAGGCGGATGACGGTGGCGTCCAAAATGAGGGCCGTGATCATGCCGTAGGCGATGTACTTCATCATCACGATGTCCGAGAAGCCGAAGGCGCCCGCGACCACGATCATGATCAGGGCGGCGGCGGTGATGATGCCGCCGGTATTCGCCACGCCGAAGCGGATCGAACGGTCGGTGCTCTCCCCGTGGGAGCGGGCCTCCACCATGCGGGAGACCAGGAAGACCTCGTAGTCCGTGGACAAGCCAAAGAGGATTGCCACGATGAGCACCAGGATCGGGCTCATCAGTGGGCCCG
This sequence comes from Corynebacterium sp. HMSC22B11, assembly GCF_001815965.1. Lineage (NCBI taxonomy): Bacteria > Bacillati > Actinomycetota > Actinomycetes > Mycobacteriales > Corynebacteriaceae > Corynebacterium > Corynebacterium sp. HMSC22B11. The sequence continues at coordinate 56,339 of NZ_KV823484.1, forward strand.
GGGTGAAGTTGAACAGGTCCGCGCCCACACCGTCGACGAAGAGCAGGGTCAGCACGCCCAGGGTCGCGCCGATGCCCAGCACGTTCATGATCACGGCCTTCGCCGGGATGATCAGCGAGCCGAAGACCAGCGCCATGAGCACGAAACTGACCACCACAATGTAGAGCATCATCCACGGCAGCTTGTCGAAGAGCGCCTGGATGGACTCCTGCTCCATGGCCGGGGTGCCGGCGACCAGAACCTCGGCGCCCTCGGCATTCAGGTCCTCCAGTTCCTCGACGATGCGCTTGTAGTCATCGCGGTCGGCGATGCCGGTGGACAGTACCGTCGTGTCGTCCTTCGTCGGCTGCGTGACGCGGAACGGACCAGTCAGCCCGGTGATGTCGTTGGCCTCCCGGTAGACCTGGGCCACCGCCTGCTGATCGCCCTGAATGACGAGCTTGATCGGGTCGGTGCGGAAGGCCGGGAACTTCTCGTCGAAGTTATTCTGCGCCACACGAGTGGTCTCGTTCGGCGGCAGGTAGGTCTCGTTGATTCCGCCGAACTTGATGCCAGCCATCGGGGCGGTCAGGGCCAGCAGCAGCGCGACCAGCAGGAAGGTCACGGCCTTGGAGTGGCGCATCGCGAAGGCCGGGATGCGACCCCAGATGGTGTTGATCTGCTCGTCGCGGGTGCGGGTCTTGTGCTTGCGCACCGCCCACTTATCGATGTTGTGACCCAGCATGCCGAAGATGCTCGGCAGCACCATCACGGAGAGCAGCGCAGCCAGGCCGACCGCGCTCATCGCGCCGAAGGCCACGGACTTCAGGAAGGCCTGCGGGAAGATCAGCAGGCCGGAGAGCGCGACGGCCACCATCGCCGCGGAGAAGACCACCGTCTTGCCGGCCGTCGCGGTGGTGTTTCGCACCGCGGTGGGAACGTCGCTGCCCTCGGCGAGCTCCTCGCGGAAGCGGGAGACCATGAACAGGCCGTAGTCGATCGCCAGGCCCAGGCCCAGCAGGGTGACGACGGAGATCGCGAAGACGTTGATCTGCGTGGTCGCCGCAAGCAGTGAGAGCACGCCCAGGGAACCGAGGATGGAGAGTACGCCCACCAGCAGCGGCATCAGCGCGGCGATCACGCCACCGAAGACGATGAGCAGCAGCACGCCGACCGCCGGCAGGGCGTAGATCTCGGCGCGGGAGATGTCCCGGGACATGCCGGAGTCCAGCGCCCCGGCCACCGCGGTCTGACCCGCGATCTCCGTCTTCAGTCCCGGCACCTCGATCTTGGCCAGGTCATCCTCGATGGCGCGCAGGTTGTTCAGGACGTCCTCGTCCTCACCCTTCATCGCCAGGGAAGCGAAGGCGGCGTCGCCCTCCGGGGTGGCCATTTGGCGTGGCCCGTTGGCCCAGTAGGAGTTGATCGTGCGGATGTTATCCGGGTACTTCTCCTCCAGGGCGGTCAGCTGCTTCGTTAGCGATTCCTTGACCTCCGGGGTGGTCACCGACTGCGGCTTGTCGCCCGTGACCAGCAGAATCACGTCGCCCGAGTCATCGCGACCGAAGATCTCCTCCTCGATCTCCTTCGCCCGGGTGGACTGCGAGCCGGGGTCGTCCCAACCCTCCTGGCTCAGCCGGTCGTCCAGCTGCGTGCCCACGGTCGCGAAGAGCGCGAGCACCGCCGCGATGATGACCAGCGGGATGACCCGGCGGAAACGGTAGGCGAAATTTCCCCAAGCGCTAAACATGGAAGTTGTTCTCCGAAGGGTTGTGGTGGTTGTTGTCCCTGCGCTCGGCAAGCGCAGTCAGCGGGCGGAAAGGCTGCAGCCAAGCGCCCTCGTCCGGCAGGTTGTCCAGGCTCACGCGCGGCAGCGGTTCGCGGAAGACCCCGGGGATATCCTCCAGATCCACGAAACGCAGCTTCTCGTTGCCCAGCACCCAGGCGACATGCTCCCGGAAGCCGATGACGGTGACGGGGATGTCCTCGGAGAGCTCCTCCAGGGTCTCCCGGAAGTTCTGGCCATCCGCGCTGGCGACGATCAGTCCGTCGAGAACGCCCTCCGAGTGACGGCGACGGATGAGGTCCAGCATGTCGGCGTCGACATCCGAATCCTCGGTGATCTTGGGCTTGGCGAAGACCGCGAAGCCCACGTTGCGCAGGGCTTCCACCCAGGGGCGGACGACGTCAGCGCCACCGGGGGTGATGTTCGTGAAGACGGTCGCTTCGGGCTCGATCAGTTCCTCACCGCTGAGCCCGAAGTCCTCGTTGAGCTGCTCGGTTTCGTCGATAACCCAGCGGCCTACCGCGTCGAAGCGGGGACGGTGGGCGGCGGTGGGGCGAGCCCCCAGGATCGCGCCCAGCCCCATGTCGATATTCGGGGCATCCCACACCAACAGGAGGGTGGGGCGGGTCTCGGTGGCGGCACCGTAGGAGCGATGCTGCTCCCCGACGGTGGTGCCGGCACCGGAAGAAGAAGGACTAGTCATATGCGGGATAAATTGTGATGAAACGTTGTCAGCGGTGAGAAAACCACTTAAGGAAAATCTGGAATAGGGATCAATCCAAACTACCACCGGTTACCCCGCGTCCCTAGGAGCTATTTCCCAGGGAAGACTAACGAGCGGCTACTTCTTCGTCCACAGGTATTCCTTAATAGTGTGCTCCTTGCGCAGGCCCTTGTCCTCGAACTTCGTGAGCAGCTGGCGGTCCACCAACTGGCCGAGGTGGCCGCGCCCATCGTCTGCTCCGCTGGCGAGCTCCTCGGGCCAACCGATGTATTCGAGCTGCGGCTCTGCGTTCACGAGCTCGTCGATCCACTCGGCGTACTCCGCGTGATCGGTGGCGATGTGCAGGATGCCGCCCGGGCGCAGCCGGCTGGCGATGAGGTGCAGCGTGCCGGTCTGCACGATGCGGCGCTTGTGGTGGCGGGCCTTGGGCCACGGGTCCGGGAAGAAGATACGCACCCCGGCCAGGGACTCGGGCCGGAACATGCGCTGCAGCACCTCCACGCCGTCGCCCTTGATCATGCGGATGTTCTCGATCCCTTCGCGGCTGACCGCACCGACGAGCTTGGCCAGGCCGGGGCGGTAGAGCTCGACGGCGACGATGTTCTTATCGGTCTCCAGCGGGGCCATTGCGGCGGTGGAGGTACCGGTGCCGGAACCGATCTCCACGATCGTGTCCGCATGGCGGCCGAACCATTCATCCAGGTCGATGTACTGCTCGTTGACCTGCTCGTCGAGCTCCTTGCCAAGGCGCGGCCAGTTGGCTTCCCAGGTGGCCTCCTGGTTATCGGTGAGCGTGCCGCGGCGGAAGGCGAAGCTGGATAGCCGTGGGTAGTCGCGGCCGTCGTTGAACACCGTCTGAAGTGGGCGCCTGCCGGTGCCTCCGGTAACTTCCGGCGCCGGTGCGGAGTTTTCTTCTGAAAGGGCTTGCTGGTGGTCGTCCTGTGGGGAATTATTGGAGCTAGTCATCGTCATCATTCTTGCAGATGGTCTGGTTTTCCGGGAGTTTCGGCGTGGGGTACGCCGCCCGGGGCCTAAGGCGATGGGGGAGAGCCCGGGACAAGCCCGGGGAAATGGGGGAAAGATGAAGACTATTGCCGTGATCGGCCCGGACGAGGCCGAGGCGAAGAAGGTCGCCGAGCAGCTCACCGGGGTGCGGGCGGTGCCGGGGGCGGGGCCTGGGAAGGACATCGACGGGGTCGTCGCTGTCGCGGGGGGACCCACCGAGGAGGCCGTGGAGATCGTCCAGGCGGTCGCCCGCAACATCGGGGTGGTCGCGGTGCTCAGCGACCACCGCTGGCCCAACATCCCAGGGGTCCATGTTCTTGGCTCCCAGGACGTCGCCGGCCTACAGCGGTTGATCGACCGGCTCTACGTGGACGCCAAGCAGTGGGAGCTGGCGGCGCGCCGGGCGGATCAACAGCGCCTCGAACAGGTCCGCGTGGCGATCCGGCTGCGGATGCAGCGCTTCATCCGAGAGGGGTGCTCCGCCGCAGACCTGGGGGAAGCTGGCTCGGGCGGTCGCGAGCTAGCTCACCGGCGATTCCTGGCGGAGCTGCGGGTGGCGGTCTTAAGTCAAGGGATCCTCTGCCCACCGGTGGATACCGCGCTTCCGCCGGCCGCCAAACCGGTGGAAGTGCCCGGCCGTGCCGCGCAACTGGCCACCCTGGCAGCTGGGGTGCTGGGCGCGGTCGGCCTGCTGTTCGCGGTGGGTCGGCTGGCGGGCTACCCGTGGTTGGGGCTCAGCCTGGGGCTGCTCGCGGCGGTGGCGCTGGGATGGTTCCGGCTCAGCGCGCAGCAGCGGGCTATCGACCAGGCTCAACGAGAGGCGGACTTCCGCCTGCTCCAGGAAGCCTGGAGCGCACAAGTTACAGAGACGATCACCCGCATGAACATTCCGCGGGTAGCTGAGCAGCTGACGCTGCGAACGGGGGTATAAGGCATGGATTTTCTTGGCGATATCTTTTCCCATCTACCGGCGGAACCGGACGCCACGGGGAGGCAGGACATGGTCTTCTCCGTTGGGGGCTCGGAGTATGCCATCCCCAATCCGCAGGGCTTAGGCTCCGCGACATTCACCGGCGAGGACGGCGTCACCACGGTCTCTGACCTGGACGGCGACGGGCACGTGGACTACGTCAGCAACGTCTCCTACGACGGCAAGTGGACAGCCTGGCGTCCTGATGGGGCGGCGGATGCGAAAGAAAACGGGCAACAAGTGAGTGAGCCTGTGGAGGGGGTGGCCGAATCCACCCCCAATGAGGTGAGCAAAACCTGGGATGCCGGGCGCTGGGAATGTGTGGACCGGGGGGAGTGGGGCTAGTGTGGGGGGTGAAGAAAAACTCTGCGCATCAGCATTCATCAGCACGAATGAGCACCTCAGCGCCTGCGACGCGAATCTGTGCGTCGGGGCAGGGGACGCAGACTCGGTTGGAGTAGTCCACACAAAGGTGGGCAATTCCGGCTGATCCGTGAGTCTGGTCCCCACATCCGCTCTCAGAACCGATAGTGTTGAGCCAGAGAAATAGCCGAGCGTTAGGAAAATATTCGATGACCATCCGAGGGCTTGTCGGCGAGGCACCCACCAAGAACCAGGAGCTGCTGGACTGGATCGAAGAATCCGTAGAGCTGTTCCAGCCGGACTCCGTCGTATTTTGTGACGGCTCCGACGAGGAGTGGAACCGGCTAGCCGAGCAGCTGGTTGAGGGAGGCACCCTCATCAAGCTGGACGAGGAGGCACAGCCGAATAGCTTCCTCGCACGCTCCAACCCGGCCGACGTGGCTCGCGTCGAGTCCCGCACCTTCATCTGCTCCGAGAAGGAGGAGGACGCCGGCCCGACCAATAACTGGGTCGAGCCAGAGAAGATGCGCGAGGAGATGCGCCAGCACTTCTCCGGCTCCATGCGCGGCCGCACGATGTACGTCGTCCCGTTCTGCATGGGCCCGATCTCTGACCCGGAGCCGAAGCTGGGCATCGAGCTCACCGACTCCGCCTACGTCGTGATGTCCATGCGCATCATGACCCGCATGGGTGCAGAGGCTCTGGCGAAGATCGACGAGACCGGTCAGTTCGTCAAGGGCTGGCACAGTGTCGGCGCTCCGCTGGAGCCGGGCGAGAAGGACGTCCCGTGGCCGTGCAATGACACGAAGTACATCACCCACTTCCCGGAGGACCGCGAGATCTGGTCCTACGGCTCCGGCTACGGCGGCAACGCCATCCTGGCCAAGAAGTGCTACGCCCTGCGCATCGCGACCGTCATGGGCCGCGACGAGGGCTGGATGGCCGAGCACATGCTGATCCTGAAGCTGATCAGCCCGGAGGATAAGGCGTACTACATCTGTGCCGCCTTCCCGTCTGCCTGCGGTAAGACCAACCTGGCGATGCTGCAGCCGACGATCCCGGGCTGGCGAGCGGAGGTCGTCGGTGACGACATCGCGTGGCTGCGCTTCGGCGAGGACGGCCGCCTGTACGCCGTGAACCCGGAGAACGGCTTCTTCGGCGTGGCACCGGGCACCAACTACGCCTCCAACCCGGTCGCGATGAAGACCATGGAGCCGGGCAACACCCTGTACACCAACGTCGGCCTGACCGACGACAAGAACGTCTGGTGGGAGGGCCTGGAGAACAAGCCGGAGCACCTCATCGACTGGCTGGGCAACGAGTGGACCCCGGAGTCCGAGGACAAGGCCGCTCACCCGAACTCCCGCTACTGCTCGCCGATCTCCCAGTGCCCGACCGCGGCACCGGAGTACGACGACCACCGCGGCGTGCCGGTCTCCGCGATCCTGTTCGGTGGCCGCCGCGCGGACACCGTCCCGCTGGTGACCCAGGCCCGCGACTGGAACCACGCCACCTTCATCGGCGCGACGATGGCTTCCGGCCAGACCGCCGCTGCAGCCGAGGCAGCGGTGGGCTCCCTGCGTCACGACCCGATGGCCATGCTGCCGTTCATCGGCTACAACGCCGGTGACTACCTGCAGCACTGGATCAACATGGGCGAAAAGGGCGGCGACAAGATGCCAGAGGTCTTCCTGGTCAACTGGTTCCGCCGCGGCGAGGACGGCCGCTTCCTGTGGCCGGGCTTCGGCGAGAACTCCCGCGTCCTGAAGTGGATCGTCGACCGCATCGAGGGCCGCGTCGAGGCCGATGAGACCGTGGTTGGCTACACCGCTCGCTACGAGGACCTCGACACCGAGGGTCTCTCCGAGCCGGAGGAGGACATCCGCGAGGCGCTGAGCGTCCACCCGGAGGAGTGGGACCGCGACGTGGCCTCCAACGAGGAGTGGCTGAAGTTCCTGGGCCCGAAGGTTCCGGCCGAGGTCTGGGAGCAGCACGAGGCGCTGAAGCAGCGCATCGAGGCTGCCAAGTAAGCGCCTAGAAGCCTTCGCAAGAACGACGGCTCCCGCCCACTGGGTGGGGGCCGTTTTCTCGTGTTATAGGGGGGCTTGCTGCGGGCACGGCGGTGGCTCTTGGCGAGACCATCCCTGGATGTGGCTTCGCCAGCAGATGTTCGTCTGCCCAGTCGTCGAAGACAGAGCCCAGCACGGCCACCTGTAGAAAGAGCAACACCCCGGCGCCACCATCGCGGTGGGCCGGGGCGGATGCTTAGCAGCCCGGGGTAGGGCTTAGCGGCGGAGCATTAGCCGATCGCGTTGTGTTCCCAGGCGGACAGGCCGGCGGTGGCGCCGGTGCCCGTGGCGATCACGATCTGCTTGTACGGCACGGTGGCACAGTCGCCAGCGCCGTAAACGCCCGGCACATTGGTCTTGCCCTTGGCGTCGATGACGATCTCGCCCATCTGGTTCAGCTCCACGCCGGAGCCCTCCAGCCACTTGGTGTTCGGCAGCAGGCCGATCTGGATGAACAGCCCGGAGAGCTCGAGGGTCTTGACCTCACCGGTGGTGCGGTCCTCGTACTTCAGGCCCGTGACCTCCTTGCCGTCGCCGATGATCTCCTTCGTCGCGGCGGAGGTGACGATGTCGACGTTCTTCAGGCTGCGCAGGGTGTCCATGAGGACGTCGTCGGCGCGGCAGGTGTCCGCGAACTCCAGGACGGTGAGGTGGTTGACCACACCGGCCAGGTCGATGGCGGCCTCGACGCCGGAGTTACCGCCACCGATGACGGCGATGTCCTTGCCCTTGAACAGCGGGCCGTCGCAGTGCGGGCAGAAGGAGACACCCTTGTTGCGGTACTCATCCTCGCCCGGAACACCCATGAGGCGCCAGTTCGCGCCGGTGGCGACGATGACCTCGCGGGCCTTGAGGGAGGCGTTCTCACCGAAGTGGACGGTGCTGAGCTCGCCGTCCTTGCCCGGGGTCAGGCCGGTTGCGGACTGTGCCTTGATGACGTCGATCTCGTAGTCGTTGACGTGTGCCTCGAGGTTCGCGGCGAAGGTCGGGCCATCGGTCTCCGGGACGGAGCTGTAGTTCTCGATGGACTGGGTATCCAGCACCTGGCCACCGAAGCGCTCACCGACGATGCCGACGCGCAGCCCCTTGCGGGCGACGTAGATCGCGGCGGTCGCACCAGCCGGGCCCTGGCCGACGACGAGGACGTCGTAGGGCTCCTTCTCGTTGAGCTTCGCGGCTTCGCGCTCGGCGTGGCCGTCGTCGAGGCGGGCGACGAAGTCCTGGATGTCCATGCGGCCGGAGGCGAACTCCTCGCCGTTGAGGTAGACGGTCGGGACGGCCTGGATGCCCTTCTCGTTGACCTCGTCCTGGAAGAGGGAGCCCTCCACCGCGGTGTGCTTGATCCGCGGGTTGATGACGGACATCGCGTTCAGCGCCTGCACCACGGTCGGGCAGTTCTGGCAGGTCAGGGACATGTAGGTCGTGAACTCGAAGTCCCCGTCCAGGGCTGCGACCTGGTCGATGAGGTCCTGCTCTTCCTTGATCGGGTTACCGCCGACCTGGAGGAGTGCCAGCACCAGGGAGCTGAACTCGTGGCCCATCGGGATGCCCGCGAAGCTCACGCCGATGTCGCTGCCTGCACGCTGAATGGTGAAGGAAGGCTTGCGCTCGTGAAGCTCGTCGTCCTGGCGGGCGGTGATGTTATCGGAGAGTGCCGCGATGTCCTCGAGCAGCTGCTTGAGGTCTGCGGACTGGCTGCGGTCGTCGAGGGAGTAAACGAGCTCGACCTTCTCGGTGATGCGGTCGACCAGCTGGCTGAGCTGGGACTTCAGGTTGTCGTCTAGGAGCTTCTTGGCCATGGTTAGCTGCCTCCTTCAAGGCGTGTGTGTAGTGCGGGGCCGGTATGGGCGGTGATTTATGAGTGCTTTATGGGGTGGCTCGGGCGTGTGGCGCGAAGCGACAGATAAGGGGAAAGGGCGGGCGGGCAGTGAGCCCGCCCGCCCTTAGCATTCGCGGCTGCGAGCTTGAGCCGCTTAAAAGATCTGGAAGCTAAAGGCTAGATCTTGCCAACCAGGTCGATGCCCGGGGTCAGGGTGTCCTGGCCCTCTTCCCACTTCGCCGGGCAGACCTCGCCTGGGTGCTCAGCGACGTACTGGGCAGCCTTGATCTTGCGGACCAGCTCGGAAGCGTCGCGGCCGATGCCCTCGGCGGTCTGCTCGATGTACTGGATGATGCCCTGCGGGTCGACCAGGAAGGTCGCGCGGTCGGCCTGGCCGACGCCCTCGCGCATGTTCTGGAAGTTGCGGGTCAGGTCGCCGTTGGAGTCGCCGATCATCGGGTAGTTGACCTTGCCGACCTCCTCGGAGGACTCGTGCCAAGCCTTGTGGACGAAGTGGGAGTCGGTGGAGACACCGTAAACCTCGACGCCCATCTTCTGCAGCTCCTCGTAGTGGTCTGCGAGGTCGCCGAGCTCGGTCGGGCAGACGAAGGTGAAGTCGCCTGGGTAGAAGAAGAAGACGGACCACTTGCCGAGGACGTCGTCCTTGCTGACCTCGGAGAACTCACCGTTGCGGAAAACCGGGTTCTTGAAATCCAGAATCTCAGTGTTGATCAGAGACATATGAACTTCCTTCCTGCTTTGTCGCTTGAATTGTCTGCCCTGTGGTGACCGGGCGCACAGGCCGGTGGTGGCCTGCGGAATTCCCGGGGTGGGCATTCACTATTTAAGGGTACCTAGCTGCGGCGGACTTCGCTGCCGTAGCTTCTGTCCATTAATATAGCAGAACCTTTTAATTATTCAAGCCCCAATAGGTGAGGGCTATAACAAGTCTTCACTTTGGAGCTCTGGGCGTGTCACTGCATTGCGGGTGGAGGGATGGCTGGGTTGTCGCGGCGCGCAGCGGGGGTGCGGCGGATGCTCCGCCAGTGTCGTGTGTCTGCCGCGCGAGCAGTGTGTGCGGCGCCGCTACGCGAGTCCCGTCATGCGACCGCCGTGCGCGTTTTGCAGAGTTTGATGCCGGAAATTGATGGAAAAGCGACATCAAACTCTGCAAAACGGATCAGTGGGGCGGGGTGGCTGGGTTGATGCGGGAGCTAGTAAATGGATATCAGTCAGTGTTTGGTGGAGGAAGGGGCGAGTTGTAGACCGTTCGGTCTTCTTCAATGGGGGTAAAGTTATGCCGGGTTACCTGCGTGAATGATGTCTATGGGGTGAAAACTAGACCGAGTGGTACGTTTTGCGCTTTACAAACTTCCGGCGGGGCGCTAATGTTCTCGGCCATACATAGACAGATCGGTTCATTACTGACAGAAAAGAGAGACACATGATCATCACCGGCCTCGCGCTCGGCGTGGTACTCGGATGGGTTATGCAGCGCGGCAGGTTCTGCGTCACCGGCATGATCCGCGATATCTTCCTCAACAAGACATGGCGCGGCTTCACCGCCCTGCTTATCGTCATCGCCGTCCACGCTGTGGGGTTGGCGGCGCTGACCACCGCTGGGGTGATCACCCCGGATTACAAGGAATTCGCCCCGCTGGCCGTGACCCTGGGCGGCTTCCTCTTCGGTGCGGGCATCGTGCTCGCCGGCGGCTGCGCCTCCGGTACCTGGTACCGCTCAGCCGAGGGGCTCATCGGCTCCTGGCTTGCGCTGCTCTTTTACGCGGGTAGTGCCGCTGCCATGAAGGGTGGCGCGCTGAACTTCCTCAACGAAGGCCTGCGCAGCTGGACCCTGCCGCTGACCACCATTAACGCCTCCCTGGGGGTTTCCGTCTGGTGGCTGGTGATCCCATTCGCCATCGGCGTGGCCTTCCTGACCCGCCACTTCCTCGCCGAAGAGGCAGCGGCCCCGAAGATGGCCACCCTGAAGCCGAAGAAGACCGGCCTGGCGCACATCCTCGCGGAAAAGCCCTGGCACTTCTACCCAACCGCAGCCATCATCGGCGTGCTCGGCGTGATCGCCTGGCCACTCTCCGCCGCCACCGGCCGCAACGACGGCCTCGGCATCACCAGCCCGTCCTCCAACCTCTCCAAGTTCCTCATCAGCGGTGAGGACACCGTGGACTGGGGCGTGCTGCTGGTCCTCGGCCTGCTGGTCGGTGCATACTTCGCCGCCAAGGCCTCCGGCGAGTTCCGCCTGCGCCTGCCGTCCGCTACCCAGGCTGTGCGCTCCGTCATCGGCGGCATCCTGATGGGTGTCGGTGCCTCCGCCGCCGGTGGCTGCACCGTCGGCAACGGCATGGTCCAGACCTCCCTGTTTAGCTACCAGGGCTGGGTTGCGCTGCTGTTCATCTCCATCGGCATCTGGGCGGCAGCCAAGCTGTGGCTCAAGCCCACCGACGCCGTCCCGGGCCAGAGCGCACAGCCGACGCAGGACGCCCCGAAGGCTGACTCTGCTCCGACCGTCGCCGCACCGGCCGCGCAGTCCGCAGAGGCTGCCGACCTGCAGTCCGCCGGCGCCCAGTACGGCTTCCAGACCACCGGCGTGGCCCTCCTGGAGCGTCCTCAGATTGCGACGGCCGCCGGGTCGACGTCCGAAAACACCGGCACCACGACGGGCCTGGAGCTGGTCGGGGACCGTACCTACAAGCTGGACTCCCTCGGCGCGGTCTGCCCCTTCCCGCTGATCGACGCCAAGGCTGCCATCGCACAGCTTCAGGTCGGCGACTCCCTGCAGATCGACTTTGACTGCACCCAGGCCACCGACGCCATCCCGCGCTGGGCGGCCACTGACGGTCACGAGGTGACGAACTTCGAGCAGACCGACGAGGCTGGCTGGACGATCACCGTCAAGAAGGGTGAATAGTCCCCGAACTGCACTGAAAACTAAATAAAAACCCCAGGGGTGGGCGGCTGCTTCCTGCTAACTTTGGAAACCAAAGTAAGGGAAGGAAGCAAACACATGCGAGTGAGAAACCTGCACGCACAGCCACGGGAAGCCAGTACGGCGCCCGCAGGAACGACCCGCCCCGAGCACAACACCGGCCTTTCCGGCCGGGTGCACAGCAGCGCTAAGCACCGCAGCGCGATGGCCGTCGCCATCGCGCTGTTGCTGTCTCTAGCCGGGGTCGTTGTCCCCTTCGGGCACCCCCAGGCCGCGGCGGAAGCCAAGGACATCCCGCCGACCATGCTGATCCTCGACGCATCCGGCTCCATGATGGCCCGCGACGCGGGCGGCCAGACCCGCCTGGACGCGGCGAAGGAGGCGTCCAAGAACTTCTCCCGCTCTGTCTCCAAGGACTCCGAGCTGGGGTTCATGGTCTATGGCACCAAGGTCGGCAATTCCCCGGAGGAGCGGGAGGCCGGCTGTAAGGACGTCACCACCCTGCTGCCCGTGGGCAAGGGCAACGCGGGCAAGATCCCGGGCGAGGTGGACAAGGTCAACGCCTCCGGCCACACTCCCATGGGCCCGGCCCTGAAGCAGGCCGCCAAGGAGCTACCTAGCGAGGGCGAGCGTTCCATCGTGCTGGTCTCCGACGGCGAGGACACCTGCGCTCCGCCGCCGGTCTGCGATGTCGCAAAGGACCTGCACAAGCAGGGCATCGACCTGACCATCAACACCGTCGGCTTCCTGGTCGACCCAGCTGCCCGCAAGGAGCTGCAGTGCATCGCCGAGGCCGGTGGCGGCGAGTACCTGGACGCTAAGGACTCCGAGTCCCTCGCCGAGTCCATGAAGGTTCTGGCGACCCGCACCGCCCAGACCGCGGAGTCCAACGCCCCGGAAATTAAGGGCGGGGACGACGCCGCGTCCGCCACCGAGGTCCCGGAAGACGTCGAGCTCTTCTCCACCCCGCTGCGTGAAAAGTCCGGCGGCGCGAAGAATGACGAGGACGGCGCCGAGTACTTCAGCACCCCCATTGCAGAGGGCGAGCGCCTCGCGATCGGTGTGGCTACGATGCCGCCGCCGTCCCAGGGCAGCGAGATCGGCTTCGGTAAGAACTTCTCGGTCAAGGTCGAGGTCGACGAGCCTCTGTGCTACCTCGCTAACGACAACGACTTCGGAATCATTGACTCCAACGGCCCTTTCTTCGCTTCGTGGACCACACAGCAGGCCGGCGAGGACTGCCCCGCCGGGGACTTCCGCTTCAAGGTGGTGCGCAAAAGTGGCCCTTATAAGGGCAAGGAGATCCCGGCTGAGGTCTCGATCAAGCGCCTGCCGAACGAGGACCTCTCTGAGGTTCCGGAACCCTTTGCGGCGGATAAGGCCGAGAACCGCAAGGAGCCGAGCGCTGCCGGCAAGCCCCGCAAGGTGACACCAGGCGCATGGTTCGACGACGCCACCGAGCTGAACCCGGACGCCAAGGAAACCGTCAGCGCGGACATCGTCCCGGGTGAGGCTCACGTCTACAAGATCAAGACCGACTACGGCCAGCAGCTCCGCGGCGGAATCAAGGTCACCAGCGAGCCACCGAAGGACCATTACGCAGAGATCAAGCAGCTGGACATCAACGTCCTCAACTCCGCCCGCCAGAAGGCAGCGATCGCGGAGAGCGTGCACGTCCGGGAGGGTGAATCCAAGGCCTTCGGTAACCCCGTGCGCGTGAACTACCGCAACATGGTGGGTGACGGGAAGGAACAACCGAGTGACGTCGAATCCCAGAAGGCCTGGCTGGACGGCGAGCAGTACATCGTCATTTTCCTGAACAAGAGCCTCAAAGCTGGCGCTAACCACGACATCAGCAAGGAGAAGAACGCCACCGCCACCTACGAGCTCACCACTGAGCTGGTGGGGGAGAGGATCCCCGGCCCCAGCTTCGAAAAGGTCTCCAATGACACGGAGATTGAGGAGAGCGAGAAGGCGGAGGAGCCGAAGGAGACCGAGCAGGCGGCCGCTGAGGAGGATAGCTCCATCAATTGGTTCCTGATCGGCGCGGGCGTACTCGTGGTGCTCGCCGTGGCCCTGGTGGCCCTGACCCGTCGCGGCCGCTAGAGCTCACCGGAGCCAAGCACAACGAAGCCCCGGCCCTGCCACTGAATCATTCTCAGTGACAGGGCCGGGGCTTTAGCCGTGCCCTGGTGGTACCAGAGGAGTACCAGAGGGCTGGTCGCGGGAAGTCCTGAAGAGCTCCCCGCACCCACCTGCTAGCTCTTCAGGGAGTCCAGCGGGGTGAAGCGCTCGCCGTACTTCGCGGCCAGCTCCTCGGCGCGGGCGACGAAGCCAGCCACGCCGGTGGTCGGGTAGTCCCCGCCGTCCACATCAGCCTTCTTGCCCTCCGGCAGCGCAGCGGCGGCCGGGCGAGCGTAGTTCTTGATGTACTGGCGGGTACCGCCGGTCCAGGCCGGGAAGCCGATGCCCATGATGGAGCCGATGTTGGCGTCCGCATCGGACATCAGCACGCCCTCGTCGATGCACTTCTGGGTCTCCAGAGCCTCGGCGAAGAGCATGCGCTCCACCAGGTCGACCAGAACCGGGCCCTCGGTGGAGATGGACTCCAGGCCGTGGCCGGCGGTCGCGGACTCGGCGTCCGGGACGGTGACGGACCCGCCGCCCAGCTCGTCCCACAGGCCGCGCCACAGACCCGTGCGGCGGCCCTCCTCGTTGTACTCGTAGAAGCCCTTGCCCTCGAGCTTGCCCGGGCGGTCGTAGACGTCCAGCATCTTGTCGACGATCTCGGTGACGCCACCGTCGTCCACGGAGATGCCGGCGGCCTCCTGCGCGGCCTTCGTCTCGGCGCCGATCTTGCGGGCCAGCTTCAGGTTCAGCTCATCCTGCAGCTGCAGCGGCGGTGCCGGGTAGCCAGCCTGGCGGCCAGCTGCCTCGATGACGGCCGGGTCGATGCCCTCGGCCAGCATGCGCATCGCCTCGTTGAGGAAGAAGCTGATGACGCGGGAGGTGTAGAAGCCACGGGAGTCGTTGACGACGATCGGGGTCTTGCGGATCTGGCCGGTGAAGTCCAGGGCCGCAGCCAGGGTCTCGTCGGAGGTCTCCTCGCCCTTGATGATCTCCACCAGCGGCATCTTGTCGACCGGGGAGAAGAAGTGGATACCGATGAAGTCCTTCGGACGCTTCACGCCGGTAGCCAGCTCGGTGATCGGCAGGGTGGAGGTGTTGGAGCCCAGGACGCAGTCCTCCGGCACCGCTGCCTCGATCTCTGCCCAGACCTTGTGCTTGAGCTCGGTGTTCTCGAAGACCGCCTCGATGACGATGTCGCAGTCGGAGAGGTCGGAGTAGTCCACGGACGGGGTGATCCGGTCCAGCAGAGCCTTCGACTTCTCCTCGGTGGTCTTGCCGCGCTTCAGCGCCTTGGCCTCCAGGCCCTCGGAGTAGGCCTTGCCCTTCTCCGCTGCCTCCAGCTTGATGTCCTTGAGGACGACCTCCATGCCGGCCTTCGCGGCGACATACGCGATGGCAGCACCCATCATGCCGGCGCCGACCATGCCCAGCTTCTTGAACTGCTTGCGCGGCACGTCCTTCGGGCGGGAGCCGCCACCGTTGCAGTACTGCAGGTCGAAGAAGAAGGCCTGCATCATGTTCTTCGAGGTGGAACCGGTGACGAGGTCCACGAAGTAGCGGGTCTCGACGCGGGTGGCCTCCTCGATGTTCTTCAGCTGCAGACCCTCGACGGCTGCGGCGAGGATCGCCTTCGGCGCCGGCATCGGCGCGCCCTTGATCTGCTTGGTGACGTTGGCTGGGAAGGACGGCAGGAAGGCGGCCAGCTTCGGGTTGGTCGGGGTGCCACCCGGGACCTTGTAGCCCTCGGTGTCCCACGGCTGCTTCGCATCCGGGTTTTCCTTGACCCACTTCTTCGCGGCGTCGAGCAGCTGATCGGCCGGTACGACCTCGTCGATCAGGCCGGTCTTCAGTGCGTCCTCGGCGCGGAATTGGCGGCCAGTGGTCAGGACCTTCATCAGCGCGTCCTGCAGGCCCAGCATGCGGGTCACGCGGGTCACGCCGCCACCACCCGGCAGCAGGCCGAGGGTGACCTCTGGCAGGCCGACCTTCAGGCCCTTGGCGTCGGAGGCCACACGGTGGTGGGTGGCCAGAGCCAGCTCGAGGCCTCCGCCGAGCGCGGTGCCGTTGATGGCTGCTGCGACCGGCACGCCCAGGGTCTCCAGGGCACGCAGGTCGGCCTTCATCTGGTCGATCTGCTGGGTCAGCTCGGCGGCATCCGCCGGGGTGGCCTGGATCATGGCCTTGATATCGCCGCCGGCGAAGAAGGTCTTCTTCGCGGAAGCGATCACAACACCCTTGACCTCGCCGGCCTCGACGGCCTCCTTGACCTTCGCCACGGTGGCGGTGAGGTCGTCCTGGAAGGTGGTGTTCATGGTGTTGACCGGTGCGTTCGGGTCATCCATCGTCAGGGTGAGGATGCCATCGGCGTCGACATCCCACGCGAACATGTTGTTGCTCATTGATTCTCCTGTATTCGAATCTTGCAGTGAGGTAGTGCTCTTCAGCGCTGAATGACTTCAGTGCTTACAGCGGCTGCAGTGCTTGAACTGTCGGGTGTCGATCGCTTAGACGCGCTCGATGATGGTGGCCACGCCCATGCCGGCTGCGACGCACAGGGTGATCAGCGCGTAGCGGCCGCCGGTGCGGTGCAGCTCGTCGACCGCATTACCGGTGATGATCGCGCCGGTCGCGCCCAGCGGGTGGCCCATGGCGATCGCACCACCGCTGATGTTGAGCTTCTCATCCGGGATGTTCAGCTCGCGCTGCGCACGCAGGACGACGGAGGAGAAGGCCTCGTTGATCTCCCAGACGTCGATGTCCTCCGGCTTCAGGCCAGCCTTGGCCAGCGCGGCGCGGGAGGCCGGTGCCGGTGCGGTGAGCATGATGGTCGGCTCCACGCCGGTGGTGGCGACGGAGACGACGCGGGCGCGTGGCTCGAGGTCCATCTCCTGGCCCGCCTTCTCGGAGCCGATGGCCAGCAGGGCTGCGCCGTCGACGATGCCGGAGGAGTTACCGGCGTGGTGCAGGTGATTGATGCGCTCGAGCTGCGGGTACTTCGTCTGCGCGACGGCGTCGAAGCCGCCCTGGTCGCCGATCATGGCGAAGGCCGGGCGCAGGCCGGAGAGGGACTCCACGGTCGTGCCCTGACGGATGGTCTCGTCGCGGTCCAGCAGCACCTGGCCGTTCTGGTCCTTGACCGGGACGACGGTGCGGTCGAAGCGGCCCTCCTCCCAGGCCTTGGCGGCGCGCTCGTGGGAGCGGGCGGCGAAGGCGTCGAGGTCCTCGCGGGTCATTCCGTCGAGGCTGGCGATGATGTCCGCGGAGATGCCCTGCGGGATGAAGTCGTTGTAGAAGTTGGACTCCGGGTCGAGGGCGAGGGCGCCGCCGTCGGAGCCCATCGGCACGCGGGACATGGACTCCACGCCACCTGCGAAGACGAGCTCATCCCAGCCGGAGCGCACCTTCTGTGCAGCGAGGTTGAGGGCGGTCAGGCCGGATGCGCAGTAGCGGTTGACCTGCAGGCCGGTCGCGGAGTACGGCAGGCCGGCGTTGAGTGCGGCGGTGCGGGCGATGTCCATGCCCTGGTCGCCGACGGGGGTCACGCAGCCAGCGATGACGTCGTTGATGCGCGCCGGATCCAGGCCCGGGTTGCGCTCCAGGATGGCCTCGATCAGTCCGCTGAGCAGGCTGACCGGCTTGACGGTGTGCAGGGATCCGCCGGGCTTGCCCTTTCCACGGGGCGTCCGGACGGCGTCGTAGATGAAGGCCTCAGGGGCGCCAGAGTTGCTCGTCATGACAGTCCTTTGGTTCCTATCGTTCGAGAAATGTGTCCTGCATCACTCTAATCTATTTCGGCCCGGTAGTTGTACTTTTATTCTCTTCTTTTTAGGACGTCAGTTCCCGCCTCCCCGGGCCACCGCCAGCTAGGCCTTCCGGAACACCAGAACCAGGTTGGATACCGCGAACTCCCGCAGCAGCGGAACCCGCACCATCCACCACGCCCACCAGGGGTGATAGCGCGGGAACGCCGCCACCAGCTCCGCGCCGCCTGCGGCGGCAACCCGCTGGCCGTATCGCAAACCATCGGCCGCGGAGACGTTGAATAGTGACTCGCCCCAGCGATTCTTCGGTGGCTTGCCCATCTTCTTCTCGTAGCGCCGCGCCGCGAACTCCCCGCCCACGTAGTGCTCCCACAGTCCGGTCTCGTGGCCGCCGAAGGGGCCGAGCCACACCGTATAGCTGTAGATCATCACCCCGCCCGGCTTGGTGACCCGCAGCATCTCATCGGCCATCACCCAGGGCTCCGGCACGTGCTCGGCGACGTTAGAGGAATAGGTGATGTCGAAGGCGGCGTCGATAAACGGCAGCTCCATTCCGGAGCCCCGCACCGAGGAGGCCAGGGTGATGCCCGCGGCTGCCATCTCGCCCACGTCCGGTTCGCAGGTCACGTACTCCGCGCCCGCGTCGCCGAAGGCGACACCGAAGTAACCAGGCCCGCCACCGACGTCCAAAATCTTGGAGCCTGTGAGCTCCCGTCCCGTCGCGCCGCGCCACAGGGCCTCGATGAGCCCCACCGTGTCCTCGGCGAGGTGACCGTAGAAGATGTCGGGACGAGTCTGCTCATACCGGAAGTCCGAAAGCAGGCCCACCGCGCGCCGCAGGCTGGCTTTCGGGCGCCAGAAACGCAGGGCGGAATTGCCCGCGGGGGCGGTGAGGGCAGTGCTGATGCGCCGGAAGAAACGCCGGGCGGGGTGCGCGGAAGTCATGGAAGGAATTGTGACATAACCAGAAGTGTTTGGGGTCGAATCCGGGTAGGGTGTGATGCACAATGAGTCGTTCCCTAAAAGTAATTTTGCTGTGCTGGCGCGACACTAACCACCCGGAGGGCGGTGGTTCGGAGCGCTACCTCGAACAGGTGGGGCAGTATCTAGCCTCCCAAGGACACGAGGTGATTTACCGCACCGCTTACTACCCGGGAGCGAAGAAAACCGAGCACGTCCAGCGCGGCGGATACTGGCTGAAGTTCTCCCGCGCCGGGGGAAACTTGAGCGTCTACCCCCGTGCGCTCCTGGCACTGCTGGCGGCCCGGCTCGGCCTCCGAGTCGGCGCGATCGGCAAGATGGGTGCCCCGGATGTGGTCGTCGATACCCAAAACGGTGTGCCCTTCTTCGCCTCCCTCGTCGCCGGCGCCCCCACCGTGGTGCTCACCCATCACTGCCACCGTGAGCAGTGGTCCGTCGCGGGACCAGTGCTCTCCCGGATCGGCTGGCTCGTGGAATCCAAGATCTCCCCACTGATCCATCGCCGCAACCGCTGGGTCACGGTCTCGCAACCCTCGGCGGAGGAATTCGCCGAGCTGGGCGTGCCGGCCGAGAACTTCACGATCATCCGCAATGGCATCGAACCGGTGCCCGCGGCCGCACGGGGGCACAGTGCCCAGGAAGGGGAGGACAAGCCCGTCTACCTGGTCGCGCTCTCCCGACTGGTGCCGCACAAGCAGATCGAGCACGCCCTCGATTGCCTTGCCGCCCTGCAGCGGAACCACCCCAACCTGCGCCTGGATGTCATTGGCGACGGCTGGTGGTCGGAGAACCTACGCCGGTATGCCCAGGAACTGGGGGTGGACGGCAAGGTGGTTTTCCACGGCTACGTCAGCGAGGAGCTCAAGCACCGCATCCTGCAGCGAGCCAGCATCCACGTCATGCCCTCCCGCAAGGAAGGCTGGGGGCTCGCCGTCATCGAGGCGGCTCAGCACGGGGTGCCCACCGTGGGCTATGAGTCCTCCGCGGGCCTGCGGGACTCCATCGTCGACGAGGAGACCGGCCTGCTGGCCACTTCCCCGGGCGGGCTGATTAACGCCGTGGAGCACCTGCTGGACGACCCCGCCCTCTGTCGGCGGATGGGGCAGGCGGCCGAGCGGCGGGCCGCCCAGTACTCCTGGGAAAATACCGGCCGGGCCTGGGAGGAACTGCTGCACCAGGTAGCGGGGCCCCGGAAGGCCGAAGGGCAGCACTAGCTGGAGATCTCGGCGGCCAGGGCGCGCCGACGCGCGTCACGCCGCGCCTGGCCCAGCGACCATAAGCCCGCGCCCAGCGCGCCCAGCTGGGTGATCCAGTACAAGACCATGCCCGCCACGGCGGGCGTGGAGGGCTGCTTGCTGCCAGCCCCGTGCGGCTGCGGGATCCGGTAGAGCTGGATGCCCTCGACTTCGTCGACCATCGGGTACTCGGCGAGCAGCTCGTCGAGCTGCTGGTAGTCCTCCTCGTTGTTAGTCATCAGCGGCCGGTCGGCGATCACCCAGCCCACACCATTAGCAGCCAGCGTGTCCCGGCCCGCCATCGCGTCCTTGAGCAGTCGGATCGTATCCCGATCCCCGTCGACGAGCGTGCCGTCCACGATGAGGAACTGCGGATCCAGCGGCTGGCCAGGCAGCGTCTTCAGCGCCGGGGTGAGGGTCGGTTCGCCGTCCTCACGCAGGCGATAATTGCCGGGAGGGAAGAGCAAGATCTTGCTCCGCGGAACGCCCGCGATCGTCTCCGCGAAGCTCGCCCACGCCGGCGAAATACGCTGCGGGGCAGCGGGAGAAACATCCGCGGGGTATCCCGGCACCGTCGCGATCACCAGCGCGCCGACGGCCAGGGGGACTACTCCGCCGAGCACTCGCGTGCCGTTGGGGGAGAGTTCCGTGCTGGTGGATGCCGCGTGCTGGCGCAACCGCTCCAGACCTACGGCCAGCAGTAGGATCAGCCCCGGCAAAGCCAGCCCCACGAGCTTGTGGGTATCGCGGAATAACGCCACCCCTGGCACGTGCGCCACCAGGAAGCGCATCAGCGGCAGCCCAAACGGTGTTGCGAGCAGCAGGGGAACCGCGAAGGCCGCAGCGGTAAGCACCGCCACGCCCCGGTACACCCGCCACAGCTCCGCGAAGCCCCAGGCCGCGAAAAGGAAGAGCGCGAGCCCCGCCAGCGCACCGAGCAGACCCCGGGAGGGCGGGATCGCGCCGGCGTTCCAGATGCCACCCAGCCCCAGCACCGAGACCACCGTGCCGAGCGGGCCATCCGGGCCCACCGCGAATGCCTCCGCGCCGTTGGCTGAAGACCGAGAGGGCGTGCCGTTGAACAGGGTCACCAGCAGCCAGGGGGTTGCCAGGGTGAGGCTGGTGAATAGCACCAGGGCGCGGGAACGCGCCGTCGGGCTAAACATCAGGGCGACGAGCGCGCCCAACACCAGCCCGGCCGGGGTCAGCCCCGCGAGGCTGATCAGCAGCACCTGCGGGCCCTGGAATCCCGTCGCCGCACAGTAGGCGATCGCGGGCAGCAGCATGACCGCCAGCGCCAGCGACCACTGACCCTGCAGCAGCCGCTCGATGACATACGGGTTCCACACCACGAACAGCCCGCACACCAGCTGGGCGGCCCGGTGGGCGCCCGCCATGTCGCGGGCCATCTTCACCGCGCCGAGGATTCCGCAGGCTGCCGCGGTCAGCACCATGGCCGCCGCCAACGTGGTCGCGGGGATGATGGGCGAGAAGACCGCGAGGATCGCATCCTGCGGCAACGCCCGCGGCGAATAATCCCCCTTGCCGAGGACCAGGTCATTGGCGCTGAGGTTGAAGGGCACCATCATGTCGCGGAGCATGAAAGCCCGGTCGCGGGAGGGGACGAGACCCCACCAAAAGGGCCACAACGTGCTGGCGGTGACCGCGAGGATAAACAGCCCCAAACCCCACGCCGGAACGCGCGGGAGGGGCCGGCCAGGCTTACCTGTGGCCAGTTCCCGCGTCGGCGTCGAATGAAGGGAAGAGCTCACAATACAAGTTTAAGCCCGCCCCGTTGCTGCGAAAGCAGAAACGGAAAGCGGGCTTAAAACGTCAGGTTTCTTGGGGTGAAGGCCTAGCTCTTACGCGGTGCGCGCTGCAGCCACAGGCCGACGAAGAGCAGGAACAGCCCCAGCAGGCCAGCGATGATAGGAACCGTGGCTCCCATCGTCTTGATGGTGCTCAGGCCTTCCTTGGCGGTCACCATCTGGCCCTCCTTGGACTTCTCGTCCCACTGCGCCGGCAGGTACATTGCGGTGCGCTTCGGGTTGGCCAGCTCGCGCTCCCGGTTCTCCGGCTTCGCGATCTCCTTGGCCTCCTCTTCATCCTGCGCGTAGAACATCCAGATCTCTTCGGCAGCGTTGACGATCACGCCGGTCTCCGGCTCGATGCTGATCTTGCGGTTGACGGTGTAGTAGCGCTCCATCTCGACGTCCGGGCCGGCCTCGGACTTCTCGTCCTCGTCCTTATCCTCACCCTTCTTCGGGTTACGGATCTCGTCGTCCTTCAGTCCCCACACCTTCGCCGGGAAGGTCAGCTTCAGGGAAGCCAGCACGCCCTCCTCCGCGGCGGTCAGGGAGCCGTCGGACTCGAGGTACTTCTTCTGCGCCTCGTACAGCGGGGTCGGGTCGATCGTCTGCTCGAAGGTGTAGATCTTCTCGCCGCCCTGCTCACCTTCGTCGACGAAGTCGATCGGGTTGGTGGTCAGGGTCTGGGCGTCGAAGTAGGGGTAGGACTTGCGGTCAGCGCCCATCGGGAACTGGTACTGCAGGCCCTTGCGGACGAACTCCGGCGGGGTGTAGCCCTCCGCGTCCTTGCCCTTCGGCGGGGCCAAGTTCAGGGAGGAGACCGGGTCGGTCACCGGCATCTGGGTCTTGCGGTCCAGGGTGACGCGGTCGATGGTGGCGGAGAGCAGGTTATCCGGCTCGCTCTTGTCCGTGCGGAAGACGGTCTGGCCGACCTCCAGGGTGACCTGCTTCTTGTCGCTCGGCTCCTGCGCGGTGGTGAACTTCTGGGTCTGGATCTCGACGTCCTTCAAGATGAAGCACGAGACCTCCTTGTCGTCCCCCTTGCACTCCGGACGGTTCTTGTTATCCCCCACGGGCTTGCCTTTCGCCAGCGCTCCCGAGTCGAGGAGGCGAGCCTCTACCGGCTCGGTGCTCGTCGTCGACACGACGTCCAGTGGCAGAACCTTGCCCTTAGGGACGACGTAGGTCGGAAGGGCGATCGCGAAGACCAGCAGCGCTGCTCCCAAAACGATCGAGATTAGGGAGATGGTTTTTCTCATATGGCAATTCCGTTCAGTGTCCTTGAGGCCTCTCTGCCCAGAGATCCCTCTTACAACAACGTGTTCGCCATACTTTAACCAAGAATGAAAGTATGTAAGGGGAAAGAAACAAAAAATTCTCTGGTTTTATGGCTATGCGCTGACTTTAGCCCTCAAGTACTCGCCGGAAGCTTAAAATGAACGGCCAGGAACCCGCCCGTCACGGTGGTTTTAATCCACCGGCGCGCCCATGATTACCTCGAGGAGGGTGAGTATGCGCTCTGCGTCCGCGTCGGAGAAGGCTTCAGAGACGGGGCCGTCCGCACCGTCCGCGACGTCGTCCAGCGCAACGTCTGGGGCCCCCACGACGTCGTCCTCGGGAACCGTGGCACCGTCGGGAACCGGTTCAGCGTCGACGACGGCCCACCCCAAGACCCCCTTCCTGCCCTCCCTGGAGGGGCTCCGCGCGATCGCGTGTTCGGGGATCATCATCACCCACGTGGCCTTCCAGACCGGCACGGACACTGGCTCGCTGATCAACCAGATCATGGCGCGCACGGACTTCTTCGTGCCCGTGTTCTTCGCCCTCTCCGGCTTCCTGCTGTGGCGCCGCCAGCACGTGCAATTCCGCAACCGGCGGAGCGTGGCCAGCTACTACGTCAAGCGCCTGGGGCGCATCATGCCGGCCGCCTGGGTGATGATGCTCTTCGTCTTCCTCTTCCTGCCGGTCGCCGATAACCCCTCAGCCAAGCAGATCGTGGAGAACCTGCTCATGGCGCAGGTCTACTTCGCCGACGGCCTGGTCGGTGGCATGACGCACCTGTGGTCGCTGTCCGTCGAGCTGACCTTCTACCTCGTGCTCCCGCTGATCGCCCTGCTGATTGGGAAACAGCCCCGCTGGCGCCGGGTGCTCGTCATCGCCACGCTCGGGCTCATCAGCTACTACTGGGCCTTCCTGCCGCCCTTCACCGGGGAACTGGAGCCGGGGCGGGTGAACCCGCACACGATGCCCCCGGCGTTCGCGGCCTGGTTCGCGATCGGGTTCCTCTCCGCGGAGGCGGAGGCCTGGGTGCTGGGCAACCCGGAGCGCAGCCGTCGGTTGGTGGCGGCACTGTACCGGCTGCGGCCGCTGTTCTGGCTGATCGCACTGGCGGCCCTGGTGGTCGCGGCCGTAGATGGCCCGCAGGGGCTGGTGCAGGCCACCCCGGCTGAGTTCGCGCGCCGCACGATTTATGGCACGGTCTTCGCCGCCGCTCTGATTACCCCCTATGCGTTGGCGCCACGCTCGGCATTCCTGGAGTCCGCGCCGATGCAGGCGCTGGGGCGCTGGTCCTATGCGATCTTCCTCTGGCACATCGCGATCCTCTCAGTGGTCTTCCCGCTGCTGGGGGTCCCGATGTTTAGCGGCAATCACGTCCACACGGTGATCGTGATGATCGCGACCTTCGTGCTGACCGTGCCGGTCGCCGCGCTGAGCTATGCCTTGGTGGAGGAGCCCGCCCGGGTGGGGATCAACAAGATGTGGGCGAAGTACACGGCGAGCACAACCGCCAGCAGCGCCAGCTGAACCACCCAGGAGTCCCCGGCGTAGTGGCGACCGGTCCACGGGCCCTGCGCCGCGAGCACGGCTGCCAGGAACGCGCCCGAGCCGGCGACGATGCGCAGCACGCCCCCGGTCGGCAGGGACCGGAGGACGGGGTGCTGCTCGGCCCACCGCTGGATGCCAGGCCGGGCGAACACCAGCTGCAGGAGGGCCAGCACCACCGCGAGCACCAGGCCCGGGATGCCGGCCAGCAGGAACGCCAGGGCCACGGTGGCGAGCAGCGCCGCGCCGCGCTGGGCCCGGTTGAGCGGGGTGGCGCTGTGGGCTGCGGCGCTGGCCTCGACCTGAGCCTCGTCGGCGGGCTCAGTGGATACCTCGTCGGTCGCCGCGGTGACCTCGCTCGAATGTGCCGACGCCCCAAGCGCTGCTGGGATGCCCGCCCGGCTGCCCAGCCGGCGAGCGCGCCGCTCCGCCAGCGCCCAGGCCAGTACGACCGCGAGAGCCAGCACCAGACCCGCAGCCAGCCAGGCCTGGTAAAAACCGGTGGCCGCGAAGCTGAGCGCGATCGTGCCGCTCACACCTGCGGGAACCACCCAGCCCTGCTGCCAGCCGTTGATCACCATCGGGTGTAGGCGAATCTCGCGGGAACCCTCGGGATCCGCCACGTGCAGGGTGGCCACCCGGCCCGGGTTGGCGTTGGAGGGCAGGAACACCACCCGCTGCTCCGAGGAATACCCCAGGTGGAAGCGGTCGTCACCGCCAGAGCCACCGTCCTGGGAGACCACCGGCAGAGCATCGGCCGCGGGAGCCTCGGAAACCGCCTCCGCGTACAGCGGTTCAGCCACGGAGAGGGCGGCCCAGCGCGCCGTCGTGGCCAGGCGGTGACGTCCTTCCGAAAGAGAGAGCTTCTCCCCGCAGCGGTAATCCTCCCCGTCGACGTTGACGACCGCAGACTCCGCGCGCGACGATGAATTCTCGCAGCCGGCGGTGTGGAGCACCAGCTCCTGGCCCGCGAGGTGCTCCGGCACCGTGAACTCCCGCACCATGGAGTGCTCCGGGACCTCCTGGCCGAAGACGAAGCGGTTGAGGTAGCGCGCCGAGGAACCGTCTAGCGCCGGGACGGTGGGCACCCGCCGGGGCGTGACATCCTGGGCCGCCCCGCCGCCGTCCGTGGCGAAGACGTCGACCTCCGAGAAGCCCACGTCCGAGAAGCTGCCCAGCAGCTGGAGGCGCACCCGATCGCCCCTGCCGCCCGGGATCGCGATGCGCGTGGCCTCGCCGGCCTTGACCGTCACTGTTGTGCTTCCCAGCGGGCTATCCCCGGCATCGCTGCGGAAGCTCTCCGCGTGGATGCGCGCGTCCGAGCCCTGGGTGAGCAGGGAGACGCTGAGACCCCGGTGTGGCTCGTCCAGCTCCAGTTCCAGGTACTGGCCGATCGCGCGCCCCGGGCTGGGGTACCAGGCAGTATCTGGGTTGCCATCCACCGCCGCGGTGAGCGAACGGCGGGTATCGGCCCCACCGAAGCCCGTGGGATCTGCCGCGGTGCTGCTCGCCCGGACCGTGCCCCCGGAGGCGCGCACCTCAGTCAGCGGGTGCTCGTCGTGGTTCGCCGGATCCGCGCCCTCCGCCACGCTGCTCAGCGGGTAATCCCGCACCGGGTTGAGCACCCGGGTCGAATCCTTGGGGGCGCGGATTTCGGAATCCGCGTTGGTCACATTGCCGTAGTTGTGATCGCGCCGGGCGGGCGTATCGGTGAGGGTCTGCGGGCCGCGATCGGCGAAGGCATCCGCGCCCGTGCCGCTGCCAGCGAGCTGCTGGTGGAGCGCCCGCACGCGAGGAGCATCGGTGCGGCCCAGGGCGCGGTCGGCAGCATCCAGCCGGGGCAGGGCCTCGGGGCCTGCATAGACGATCTCCACCTGCTCGGCGTCGATCTCCCGCAGCCCACCGGCCGGTTGGGGCGCATCCCCGCCAGCTTGGTCGGGGGTAACGGCGAAGATGCGAACCTCGGGGGCCTGCTCGTCCCCGAAGGTCGCGACCTCGCGGAAGCCACCCGAGCGCCGCAGCGTGCGCAGCACCGAATGAGCTCCCGGGGTGTCCGCGGCCACCGTCAGGTCCGTGCGCACCAGCACGTGGCCCACTCCCTGGGAACGCAGGGTCGCAGCCAGGGTGGGCAGCGGTTGCCCGGAGTGAACCTCGCGCTGAATGCCGTCCAGCCCGCGGATGGCATCCGGCTGCACGAGCGGCACGGAGTCGCGCACCACCCACGGCACATCCAGCAGTGGCTGGGCGGGTTCGTCGCGAGTATTGCCCCAGGTCTGGCGCCCAAAACGCGCCTGCGGGAGCAGCATGACGCGCCCGTCTTCCGGCTGGGTACTGTTCTCATTCAGCCAGTCCGCGGCGGCCCGCCAGTACTGCGGCACGCCACGGAAACCGTCGGCTGGGGCGATCCGGCCGGACCAGCCGGGGGCGGTGGCCAGCACGGTCAGAAGTACGGCAGCGGACACCTTCACCACACGGGGGTTCTTCTCCGGGTGGCGCCACTGCTGCATCCCCGCCCGGTCTCGGCCGGGGACCCGCACGTGGGCCAATGCGTGGGCCACGCCGACCATCAGCGGCAGTCGCACCAGGACGTCGAATTTGTGCAGGTTGCGCAGCGCGGCACCAGCGCCGTCGAGGAAGGAACGCGCTCCGCCGGAGAGCAGGGAGAAGGGGTCCACCGC
Organism: Corynebacterium sp. HMSC22B11; assembly: GCF_001815965.1. NCBI lineage: Bacteria > Bacillati > Actinomycetota > Actinomycetes > Mycobacteriales > Corynebacteriaceae > Corynebacterium > Corynebacterium sp. HMSC22B11. The sequence continues at coordinate 83,414 of NZ_KV823484.1, forward strand.
GACCCCGAGCGCAGCCAGCCCCACGCCCAGCATGCTCAGCCACACCCCGGCGGCTGGAAGATCGCGCCGGGCAAGCCCCCACAAACCGAGCAGCGCCACCGCGAGGGTGGCAAGGATGAATACCGGCTCGCTGACCAGGGCAGCGCCAGCTACGCGCTCGGAGGAGAGAAAGGGAACCCAGCTGGTTGTGCCCCGCAGGTTCTCCAGCAGGTTCAGCCAGCGGGTGGTCAGCGAACTGGACTCGATGTAGTCCGTGAAGGGTGGGGAGTAGCGGCCCAGGATCAGCAGCGGGCCGACCCACCAGAAGCAGACGGCCAGCCCAGCGGGCACCCACCAGCGGCTGAAGTAGGCCACCTGCCCCCGGGTGTCGCGGCGCAGCCAGGCGGCGAGCCAGAAGATCACCGCCGGCAGGATGGCCACGGCGGTCGCCACCGCGTTGACCGCACCCATGCACAGGGCCGCCACCGCGCTGCGCAGCGCAGCCCGGCGCAGCAGAACCTTGTCCTCGGAGCTCAGGGCACGGTCAGCGGGGCCCGCGGCGGCATCATCGCGGGCCCCAGCCCGCGGCCGCAGCACGTCGACGAGCGGCAGGAGAACCCACGGCGCCAGCGCGCACACCCAGGCCTCGGAAGAGATCGCTCCCAAGGTGGTGAGCACCCGGGGAGAGAGCGCGAAGAGCACGCCGGCCACGATGCGGGAGAAGTTGTTTCCGACCGGTAGCTTCTCCAGCAGCCGGACCATCCCCGCGAAGGCCAGGAACAGCAGCAACGCCCACCACAGGCGCTGGGTGACCCAGGCGGGCAGCCAGGAAAAGAGCGCAAAAAACAGGCCGTGCGGGAAGAGATACCCGTAGGCCTGGTTCTGTAGCTGCCCCAGCGGGAAAACCTCAGTCCACGGCTGGAGCGCTTGCGAAAGAAAGCCCCAGGGGTTCTGAATCAGGTCGAGCTTGGTATCAGCGACCGATAGCCCAGGGGCTTGGAGAAAGGCGAAGGCGAGCCACCCGATGGCGCACAACAGCCACGCGCGGCTGCGCATGCTCGAGTGGACGGGGGCCTTCACCTAGCGGAGAGTGTGCAGCGTTGAGCTAGCTCTCGACGCGGCCGCCGTACTGCACGGCACCCAGGAACGCGCTGTCCTGGTCGACGGCCACAGCCTCTGCGGAAGGCAGGCTCGTGTTATCGGCGGCAGCGCCGGCGCCAAAAGCGACGAGGCCACCGAGGATGGCGCCCGAAACGATGGCGGCGATGGCCGGGCCGGCGGTGCGGCGTGGTGCGGAGTCGTTCTCGAATGGCATGGGAATCCTTAAATTGCTTCGTCGTGGTGCCCCACCTCCCCAACCGGAGAGGAGTGGCGCTGGGTGTTGTGGACTTATGTAGTGGTGAACCCCAAGTCCTTAATCGTCCTCGGCTGCCGGGACGATAAGCACTGGCCGACCAGCATTCTTCACGATGCTGTCGGAGACGCTGGACTGCAGGATGGACTTCCACCCGCTGAGCGCCCGGGAACCAGTGACGATGATGTCTACATCGAGCTCTTCTGCAGCGTCGACGATGGCGCTCCAGATGGCTGTTTCAGACTCTACCAAAAAGGGTTCGGTGGCAAAGCCGTTTTTGCGAGCAAACTCCACACCTTCGCGGCAGGTGGCCACAGCCTCGGTATATGCGGGGTCCTCGTTCTCGTTTTCCTCCGGCGAATCCACCGACCAATCGTGCTGCATCATCCCGCTCATCCCCGCGGCGCGGGCGGCCTGGCGGTGGATGGGCTCCCACACGGTGAGGATGTAGGCGTTGTTCGCGGACAGGAATCGCCCGGCGTATTCGATGGCCGCCTTGGCCTGCTCGCCGCCGTCGTAGGCAATGAGGACGGTATCGCCCTTCAGGCTGCCGGTGCTGCCTTCCTGCGCCTCTGGCTGTGGGGCGGGGGCGGATGCATCCTGGGCGGTCTGGGCGGGATCAGTCACGGTGTGCCTTCCTCGTTTTGGGTTTGCCGGCTTCATGCCAGCACTTGTTGCTCTTCTCCCCAGGTTAGTACGTTGGAATGATGACTTCCCGTCTTTGCCTTCTTCCCCGTTCCCGCAGTAGGACGGCGCGTCCCGCCGCCGCTGCTGTCCTGGTCGCTGGCCTAAGCCTGGCTGCCGGCTGTTCTTCCGGGGAGGAGGACGCAGCTCTTACTTCCGCCTCGTCTTCTTCTATGACGACGACTCCCCCGGCCAGCACCCCAGAGACCACGCCGCCGGCACCACAGGTGCCGGCCGAGGAACTCGCACCGAAACTCCTCGCGGTCGGGGTGACGGACTTCGAGAGCGCGCGGGCGGCCGTGGACGCCGGGGTGCGGCACCTCTTCTTCGGCACCGGCTCGGACTTCAGCATGCTCAACGGACAGGGTGACCCCGAGCGGAGCATCGCCGCGCTGCAGCGCCGGGCGGGGGAGCCGCTGCGGGTATCCGTCGACGAGGAGGGCGGGATGGTCCAGCGGCTCTCCGAGCTGATCGGCACCCTGCCCGCGCCCCGGGACATGGCCCGCACCATGACCCCTGAGCAGGTGCGGGGCATGATGGCGGAGCACGGCCGGAAGATGGCCGAGCTGGGATTCACCGTGGACTTCGCCCCCTCCATCGACCTGGCTGGCGGCGAGAATATCGAGGACAACGCGATCGGCTCGCGTTCCTTCGGGTCCGATCCACAGGTCGTCGCCCGCTACGCCCGCGCCTACGTGGAGGGCCTCCTGGATGCTGGCATCACCCCGGTGCTCAAGCACTTCCCGGGTCATGGCCACGCCAACGGGGATTCCCACACCGGTGAGGTCTTCGTCCCGCCGGTGGAACAGCTCAAGCAGGCTGACCTGAAGCCTTTCGCCGAGCTGTTGGAGATCCCGGGGGTCGAGGTGATGATGGGGCACGTCCAGGCGCCGGGGCTGAACCCCGACGAGCCGGCCTCTGTCAGCCCAGCCACCTATGGGCTGCTCCGCAAGGGCTGGGAGGGCTTCGGCGGCTACCAGGGGGTCGTCTACACCGACGACCTCACCGGGATGCGCGCGATCACCGACCGCTACCCAGGCGCAGAGGCCGTCGTCGCGGCGCTATCCGCGGGAGCTGACCAGGGGCTGACAGCCGCCGGTGCCTTCGACCTTCCCGAGCTCATTAGCGCGGTCACCGAGGCGATCCGCAACGGGGAGATCGCGCCCGAACAAGCCCAGCGCAGCGCCGAACGTCTCGCCCCGCCTGCGGAAGAAACGGAAAACTAAGGCCGTCGATGGCCTGAGCGCCCACCGCCTGCGCGGAAGCTAAAGACCTGAGAAAGTTCCTAGAAACGCTGGTCGGCCTATAGACTGTGCCTTATTGCTGGGCGCGGGCATCTTCACACGCTGGATGGAACCGCGCCTTGCCTTTTCAGGAATCGAACTAGGAAGGTGCGCCGTCATGGCGGCAGCTGCGAAAAAGAAGACTGTAAAGCCGCGCCACAAGCGCCGCCGCTGGCCCCTGTTTGTCTGGGGACTCCTTGTTCTCCTCGGCCTCGGCGGGGTCCTCTACGGAGTGGACTACGCTATGAGCGAGGGCAAGGTGCCCCGCGGCGTGACCGTGGGTGGGGTGGACATCGGCGGGCTGCCGAAGGACCAGGCGGAACAGCGCCTCGTCAACAACCTCGGCGACGTCGTGCGCCAGCCGGTCACCGTCAACGCGGGTAACATGTCCAGCATCGTCGACCCGCGCGACTCCGGCCTGCAGGTCGACTGGTCCAAGACCGTCGACCAGGCTGGGCAGCAGCCGCTGAACCCGATCACTCGCATCCGCAGCTTCTTCCAGACCCGCGAGGTCGGCATCGTCTCCCAGTTCCACGAGGGACCACTCGCGACGACCCTGCGACGCGTCACCGATGAGCTCACTCGCGAGCCAGAGAACGCGCACGTCTCCATCACGGAGAAGGGCAAGCCGAAGGTTGTCGCCGATAAGCCGGGGCAGACCGTCAACCGAGACCTGGTCGACGCGCGGATCCGGGAACACTGGCTGAACAAGGACCGCACCGTGCACGTTGACGCGGACGTCGTGGAGTCCAACATCCCGAAGTCCGCGGCGGAAGAGATGGTGGAGAAGGTCATCAAGCCGGCTACCAGCAGCGACGTCGTCTTCAAGGGAAGGGATAACGTGGACGGCACCCTGCGGGCGGAGGACATGGCGCACGTCGTCAGCTTCAACGAGAAACCAGGCAAGGAACCGGGCGACGGCACCTTCGAGCCGGTGTACTCCACTGAGGCGGCGAAGAAGATCCTGCAGCCGCAGCTCGCGGAGACCGAGGTGGAGTTCCGCAATGCGGGCTTCAACTTCAAGGGCCGCGACATTGAGGTCATCCCGCACCAGGACGGCGTGGAGATCGAGTGGGACAAGACCCTGGGCGACCTGAACAAGAAGGTGCTGGATACAAAGCACCGCGAGCACAAGGTCTTCTACGAGGACAAGAAGGCCGAGTACACGACCGAGGAAGCCGAGAAGGCCCACTTCGACGACGTGGTCAGTAGCTTCACCACCCACGGCTTCAGCGCCTCCTCTGGTGTGAATATCCGCCGTGTCGCGGAGATGGTCGACGGGGCTATCGTCCTGCCGGGTGAGACCTTCAGCCTGAACGGCCACACCGGCCCACGCGGCAAGGAGCAGGGCTTCGTGGAGTCCGGCATCATCATTGACGGCCAGGCCGGCGAGGCCGTGGGCGGCGGCATTTCCCAGTTCGCCACCACGCTGTACAACGCCTCCTACTTCGCGGGCATGGAGGACGTGGCTCACACGCCGCACTCCTACTACATCTCCCGCTACCCGGCCGGCCGCGAGGCCACGGTCTTCGAGGGCGCGATCGACCTGCAGTTCAAGAACCCGTTCGACACCCCGGTGCTGATCGAGGCATCGGCGGGCTCGGATAGCGTGACCGTGCGGATGCGCGGCGTGAAGCAGGTTGAGGTGGATTCCATCGCGGGCTCCCGCACCAACCCCACGAAGCCGGAGGTCCGCAAGGGCAAGGGCGATAAGTGCATCCCGTCGGGTGGCGCGCCGGGATTCACGGTCACGGACACTCGCGTGATTAAGGACCTGCGCGGCAAGGAGATCAAGCGCGAGACGCAGACCACGGTCTACGATCCGCAGCCGATCGTGCGCTGCAGCTAGCAGCGAGAAAAAGTGATGGGCGCCCCGGGGTGGGGCGCCCATTTCTTATTGCACGGTTGGGTTCGCCGTTGTGCGAGGGGCACGCCTTAGGAGTAATTGGCCTCGTGGGGCGGGTGGCCGCTGGCGATGGAGACGCGGTTGAAGGCGTTGATCGTGATGATCGCCCACTCTAGGGCGGTGAACTTCTCCTCATCCAGGGTGCGTAGCGCCCGGTTCTGGACGTCCACCAGCTCCGGGCCGCTGATTGTTCCGGTGGTGCTGCGGCCGATGGTCAACGCCTCGGCGAGCTCGAGGGCGATGCGTTCTTCCTCGGTGTAGATCTCGGCGTCCTGCCAGCTGGGCAGGAGGTCTAGTTTGAGCTCGGATACACCCGCGCGCCGGGCGGCGGGGACGTGCACACTCAGGCAGGCGGGGCAGCCGTTGAGCTGGGAGACGCGCACGTTGACCAGCTCGGTGAGTGCGCGGCTGAGGCCCGCTGCGCGTTCTGCACGTCGGACGTGGCGGGTCACGCCTGCGAGTGCCTTATAAGTCTCGGGGTGGGTCTTGTCGAGGAACGGGCGTTCGGCGGGGCTCATGGCTTCCCTTCGGGGTCGAGCTGGGTGTTTGGGCTTCGTAATGGCGGAGGCTAGCGGAAAACACGAAGCCGGGTGGGAAGCCACAGTGATGTGGTTCCCACCCGGCTGGGTGGTGCTAGCGCGCGACCGTTGTTGTGGTGCGTGGTGGCCGGTGCGCTAGGCGGTCAGTTCCTTAATTAGAACTGGCCCTCCTCGGTGGAGCCCTTCAGAGCGGTGGTGGAGGAGTTCGGGTCGACGGTGGTTGCGATGGCGTCGAAGTAGCCTGCACCGACCTCGCGCTGGTGCTTGACGGCGGTGAAGCCGCGCTCCTCGGCAGCCTTGAACTCGCGGTTCTGCAGGTCGACGAATGCGGTCATCTGCTCGCGAGCGTAGCCGTAAGCCAGGTCGAACATGGAGTAGTTCAGGGCGTGGAAGCCAGCCAGGGTGATGAACTGGAACTTGAAGCCCATTGCGCCCAGCTCGTTCTGGAACTTGGCGATCTCGTCTGCCTCGAGGTGTGCGGACCAGTTGAAGGACGGGGAGCAGTTGTAGGCCAGCAGCTGGTCTGGGTACTCCTCGCGGACTGCCTCGGCGAACTTCTTAGCCAGCTCGAGGTCCGGGGTGCCGGTCTCCATCCAGATGAGGTCAGCGTACGGAGCGTATGCCTTCGCACGAGCGATGCATGGCTCGATGCCGTTCTGGACGTTGTAGAAGCCCTCAGCGGTACGGCCACCGGTCAGGAACGGCTTGTCGCGGTCATCGACGTCGGAGGTCAGCAGGGTTGCAGCCTCGGCGTCGGTACGTGCGACGACCAGGGTCGGGGTGTTAGCAACGTCAGCTGCCAGACGAGCAGCGTTCAGGGTACGAACGTGCTGCTGGGTCGGGATCAGGACCTTGCCGCCCAGGTGGCCACACTTCTTCTCGGAAGCGAGCTGGTCCTCCCAGTGGGAGCCAGCGGCGCCAGCCTTGATCATGGCCTTCTGCAGCTCGTAGACGTTCAGAGCGCCACCGAAGCCGGCCTCACCGTCAGCGACGATCGGGACGAGCCAGTTCTCGACGGAGTCGTCGCCCTCGACGCGAGCGATCTCGTCGGCACGCATCAGAGCGTTGTTGATGCGCTGAACAACGTTCGGCACGGAGTTTGCCGGGTACAGGGACTGGTCCGGGTAGGTGTGGCCAGAGAGGTTGGCGTCACCTGCGACCTGCCAACCGGAGAGGTAGACAGCCTTCAGGCCAGCGCGGACCTGCTGGACAGCCTGGTTACCGGTCAGTGCGCCCAGAGCGTTGATGTAGGAGTCGTCGCCCTTGTTGACGGCCTCCCAGAGGATCTCAGCGCCGCGGCGTGCGAGGGTGTGCTCCTCGAGGACGTTGCCCTGGAGCTCTGCAACCTGCTCAGCGGTGTAGTCACGCTTGACCTGTGCCCAGCGCGGGTTCTCGTCCCAGTCCTTCTGGATTTCAGCTGCGGTACGTGGAGTTCCGACAGTCGACATGTGATGTCACTCCCTTTGTTGGTGGAGAATTGTGCCTAACAGTACGAACCTCTGAGGCCGTACGACGCTCAAGTCGGGCCGATAATCCCGGTGTAAAACCTGGTTGAAGGGCTCGACCTTGTGTGTCACAGGCCACTCTACCAAAGCATTCCTGCACGTCAACGGGGTGCGAGCGAGTGAATTGTGTGGGGGTACTCGCCCTTTTTGCAAAGTTTGCAAAGTTCGATCTGTTCAGATTTTTCCCGTTGTGGTGTGATTTGTCTCTCGTGCAGGGGTGATGCGGGGCGTTGAGATCTTTCATCCGGGGGTAACTCGGGATATTGTTCAACGAAAAATTTTGCTTTTCGCCAGCGAACGGGGGTAGTCGCTGTTCGCTCGTGGGCCGGTTTGCCTCTTTCGTGATCGAGGTCACCTAATGTGGGAGGGGTACTACACATGGGAAACCGCAACATAAAGGAGTCGAATATGGCCCAGACTCAGCAGACCGAACGCGTCAGCGCTGGTGGCCTCCAGGTCGCCAAGGTTCTCTATGACTTCGTGAATAACGAGGTTCTTCCGAAGGCTGGTAAGTCCGGCGAGGATAACCAGAAGAAGTTCTGGGATGGCTTCGGCGAGATCGTCGAGAAGTTCACCCCGCGCAACAAGGAGCTGCTGGCCAAGCGCGATGAGCTGCAGGCCAAGCTCGACCAGTGGTACACCGACCACAAGGGCGCTCAGGATCCGAAGGAATACGAAGCATTCCTCCGCGAGATCGGTTACCTGGTCGACGAGCCAGGCGAGTTCGAGATCGCGACCCAGAACATCGATAGCGAGATCGCAGAGACCGCCGGCCCGCAGCTGGTCGTCCCGATTCTCAACGCCCGCTTCGCCCTGAATGCGGCGAACGCTCGCTGGGGCTCCCTGTACGATGCCCTCTACGGCACCGATGCCATCTCCGAGGAGAACGGCCAGGAGAAGGGCAGCAGCTATAACAAGGTCCGTGGCGACAAGGTCATCGAGTGGGGTCGTGAGTTCCTGGACCGCGTCATCCCGCTGGAGTCCGGCTCCCACAAGGACGTCACCAAGTACGCCGTCGAGTCCGGCCAGCTGACCGCCACCATCGACGGCAACGATGTGCACCTGCGCAACCCGGAGGTCTACGCGGGCTACGCCGGCGAGGAGTCCAACCCGTCCGGCATCCTGGTCCGCAACAACGGCCTGTACTTCGAGATCCAGATCGATCCGGAGTCCCCGATCGGCAAGACCGACAAGGCTGGCGTGAAGGACATCCTCATGGAGTCAGCCATCACCACCATCATGGACTTCGAGGACTCCGTCGCAGCCGTCGACGCCACCGACAAGACCCTGGGCTACCGCAACTGGCTCGGCCTGAACGTCGGCGACCTCTCCGAGGAAGTCGAGAAGAACGGCAAGACCTTCTCCCGTACCCTCAACGAGGACCGCTACTACACCGACAAAGACGGCTCCGAGCTGCGCCTGCAGGGCCGCTCTCTGCTGTTCGTCCGTAACGTCGGCCACCTGATGCAGAACCCGGCGATCCTGGATGCCAATGGTGAGGAGATCTTCGAGGGCATCATGGATGCCGTTATTACTTCGGCTGCTGCGATCCCGGGTCTGGATGAGAACAACCCGCTGCGTAACTCCCGTACCGGCTCCATCTACATCGTGAAGCCGAAGCAGCACGGCCCGGAGGAGGTTGCCTTCACCAACGAGCTGTTCGCAGCCGTGGAGGACCTGCTGGACCTGCCTCGCTTCACCCTGAAGGTCGGTGTGATGGATGAGGAGCGTCGCACCACCGCCAACCTGGATGCCTGCATCGCCGAGGTTAAGGAGCGCCTGGCATTCATTAACACCGGCTTCCTGGACCGCACCGGTGATGAGATCCACACCTCGATGCTGGCCGGCCCGATGGTTCGCAAGGCGGAGCTGCAGACCGCGCCGTGGAAGATCGCTTATGAGGACAACAATGTCGACGCTGGCCTGGAGCATGGTCTGCCGGGCAAGGCGCAGATCGGTAAGGGCATGTGGGCCAAGACCGACCTGATGGCGGATATGTTGGCCCAGAAGATTGGTCAGCCGAAGGAGGGTGCATCCACCGCGTGGGTTCCGTCCCCGACTGGTGCGACGCTGCACGCGACCCACTACCACGAGGTGGATGTCTTCCAGGTGCAGGACAAGCTGCGCACCGAGGGTCGTCGCGAGACCTTGGGCGACATCCTGACCCTGCCGGTGGCGGAGTCCGCTGATTGGTCTGCTGAGGAGATCGCCGAGGAGATCGACAATAACTCCCAGTCCATCCTGGGCTATGTGGTCCGCTGGGTGGAGCAGGGTGTTGGTTGCTCCAAGATTCCGGATATCCACGACATTGATCTGATGGAGGACCGCGCGACCTGCCGCATTAACTCCCAGCACCTGGCTAATTGGCTGAAGCACGGTGTGGTGACCGAGGAGCAGGTTCTGGACTCGCTGCAGCGCATGGCTGCGAAGGTTGACCAGCAGAACGCTGGGGATGCTGCCTACCGCAACATGGCGCCGGACTTCGACGAGTCTGTGGCTTTCCAGGCTGCTAAGGACCTGGTGTTTAAGGGGCTGGAGCAGCCGGCTGGTTACACCGAGCCGATCCTGCACGCACGTCGTTTGGAGTTCAAGGCTAAGAACGGCATCGCCTAACACGGCTGCCGACTCTCGCCAGCGCTCTTGAGCGGGGCGGTGAGTAGGTCAACGGGGCGGACACACCACAACGGTGTGCCCGCCCCGTTTTTCATTGAAGGGATGGGGGCGAGGTGATCGGGGTGAGGGGGTGGCGGCGCTGGGGTTGGCCGGTGGAGGTGCCAAGAGCGAGAAGGCGGTCCCGGCCACAAGCCGCAGTGGGAAACGTACTATCGGCAGCATGAACCCTGGGAACGTGAACAAGCGACAGCCCGAGACGTCGACAAGCGGGCAGGGGAGCGGCAGCGCAGGCGCAGACCTGCCCGACCTGTGCCTGCCCGATCTGTGGCAGTACGGCGCGATCCTCTTCGACCTCGACGGCGTAATCACCCCCACCGCCGACCTCCACCGCGAGGCCTGGGCCCACATGTTCACCGAGTACTTCCGCGAACTCGGCGCCGGTGGGCAGAGCGTGGCCGAATACACCGACCAGGACTACTACGACTACCTCGACGGCAGACCACGAACCGAGGGCATCGCCGCGCTGCTGCACTCCCGCGGGATCGACCTACCCGCCGGTAGCGAGGAGGATACGGCGGCCGAGAACACCGTCTACGGGCTGGGCGAACGTAAGAACGCCGAGTTCCTCCGACTGCTGGGCCAGGGCATCGCGGCCTACCCAGGCAGTGTCCAGCTCCTCGACAGCCTGGCTGCGCCGAAGGGGGGCGCGACCCCGCCCCGGCTGGCGATCGTCTCCTCCTCCAAGAATGCGCGCCCCGTGCTCGAGGCGGCGGCCCTGCTCGACCGCTTCGAGCTGGTCGTGGACGGCCTGGTCGGCGCGGAACTCGAGCTGCCCGGCAAGCCCGCCCCAGATACCTACCTGCACGCGGCCACGTGGTTGGGTGTTCCCGCCGAGAAGGCCGTGGTGGTGGAGGACGCTCTCAGCGGGGTGGCCTCCGGGCGTAACGGCAAGTTCGGCCTCGTCGTGGGGGTGGACCGGGGAGCAGGCGACCAGGAACTGCTCGACGCCGGGGCGGACACCGTGGTCGCCGACCTCGCGGACTTCGTGGGCTAGCCCCGCGATAGCGCCACAGCGCTTGCTGCACTGCCTTTTGCGGCCGCACAAAAGAGCCGCCGTGCAACCGCACGAGCCAGCAACGTGACAACCCGAGCCCGCGATTCGGGGTAGTGCAACCCGCCCGCTAGACTGTGCGCGGCTCAGAAGAAAACCTCAACATGTGGGACACAATGACCTCAGCTTCTCAAACCGGAAACGCACAGCTCCAAGCCTTCCTCGCCGCCAAGCGCAACGGTGGCGCACAGGGGCCGAACCGGCCGATCGACGGTGCGGACTTGGCCACCGAGGGCTACCGGGCGGACCGCCACCACCACGGCGTCGACCCATTGGAGCTGATCGACCGCGATAATAACCCCGTCTGGGAGTGGGGCTGGGCGGAAACCAAACCCAACCGCACCGACCTGGGTGTCGCCGAGGCGCTCTTTGCGCAGTCCAACGGCTACCTCGGCATGCGCGGCAACCCGCCGGAGGGCCGCGATTCCGCCGTCCACGGCACCTATATCAATGGTGTCTACGAGAACTGGAAGATCACCCACGCCGAGGACGCCTACGGCCTGGCCCGCGATGGGCAGTCCATCATCGACGTCCCGGACGCGAAGGCAATGCGCCTGTACATCGACGACGAGCCGTTGCGCCTCGGCAACGCGGATATCAGTGAGTACAGCCGCACCCTCGACTTCCGCGACGGCGTGCTGCGGCGCAGCATGATCTGGCGCACCCCCGGCGGCAAGCGTGTGCGCGTGACCACCGAGCGCATGGTCAGCTTCCAGGAACGTCACCTCGCGATCATGGCGCTCGAAGTGGAGCTGCTGGATTCGGACGCCGCCGTCGTCGTCTCCTCCCAGCTGCTCAACCGCCAGGACGGCGAGGGCGAGTTCCCGGATAACAACGGCCCCGTCGCCGTCCAGGATGGGGAGCTGGACCCGCGGAAGGGCTCCACCTTCGACGAGCGCGTCCTGATCCCGAAGTACCAGTCCCAGCCCGAACCGGAGCGCGCGACCCTGGGCTACCAGGTCAACCACTCCGGAATGACGGTCGCCGCTTCCATGGACCACGAGCTGCGTGTGGACAATCCGGCGACCGCGGACTCCGGCGACGTCGAGGTCACAACGGAGGTCGCGGAGGACGTCGCCAGCGTCGTCTACCACATCAACGGCGCGAAGGGCTGCCACCTGCGTCTGGAGAAGTTCGTTAGCTACCACTCCTCCCGCCACGTGGCACCGAAGGAGCTGGCCTTCCGCTGCGACCGTACGATCAACCGGGCGAAGCAGGTGGGCTACAGCAGCTTGGTGGAAAATCAGCGCGAGTGGCTGGGCGCATTCTGGGAGCGCTCGGACGTGCGCATCGGTGGCCAGCCAGAGCTGCAGCAGGCGGCCCGCTGGTGCATCTTCCAGCTGATCCAGGCCTCCGCGCGGGCCGAGACCACCGGTGTTCCCGCCAAGGGACTGACCGGTGCCGGCTACGGCGGGCACTACTTCTGGGACACGGAGATCTACGTGATGCCGTTCCTCAGCTACACGAACTCGAATTACGCCCGCAATGCGCTGCGCTTCCGCTACGAGATGCTGCCCTCCGCGCACGAGCGTGCCCTGGAGCTTTCCCACGACGGCGTGCTCTTCCCGTGGCGCACGATTAACGGGCACGAGTCCTCCGCGTACTACGCCGCGGGCACGGCGCAGTATCATATCGACGCGGACGTGGCCTTCGCGCTGATGAAGTACTTCTACGCCACCGGGGATAAGGAATTCCTCATGCGTGAGGGCGTGGAGATCTTGCTGGGTACGGCCCGGTTCTGGGTATCCATCGGCTTCTTTAACTCCGCGCAGGATCGCTTTGAGATCCACGCGGTCACCGGCCCGGATGAGTACACCACGGTGGTGAATAACAACCTCTACACCAACGTGATGGCGCAATATAACCTGCGCATGGCTGCGAAGGTGCTCAAGACGATGCGCGCCGAGCGGCCGGATGACTACGCGGACCTGGCTGCTCAGCACAAGCTCAACGATGCCGAGCTGGACCGCTGGGAGCTGGCCGCAGAGCAGATGTACATCCCCTTCAACGAGGAGCTGGGGATCAATCCGCAGGATGATTTCTTCCTCAACCGCCAGATCTGGGACTTGGACGACCCGAACGGTGAGCCGAAGCGCCCCCTGCTGCTGCACTATCACCCGCTGACGATTTACCGCTATCAGATCCTGAAGCAGGCGGACGTGGTGCTGGCTCTGTTCCTGCAGGGGAAGCGATTCTCCCAGGAGGTCAAGCGGGCTGACTATGATTACTACGACCTGTTGACGACGGGGGACTCCACCCTGTCGGCGGTGGTGCAGTCCATCATGGCCGCGGAGCTTGGTTATGCGGATAAGGCGTTGGAGTTCTTCCACCGCGGGCTGTTTGTGGACCTGGCGGATATGCATGGCAATACCGCTGACGGCGTGCATATCGCCTCCTGCGGTGGGGTGTGGACTGCGCTGACCTATGGCTTCGGTGGTCTGCGCGATCACGAGGGGGAGTTCACCATTGATCCCCGCTTGCCAGAGGGCTGGGAGCACCTCAGCTACAACGTCACCATTCGGGATGTCCAGGTTCGCGTGACGGTTCGCCCGGGTGAGGTGGAGCTGGTTTCCGTTCGGGGGAAGGACGCCGGCGTGGTCACGGTGCTGGGTCAGGAGGTTCGGATCACCGGTGAGTCGCAGGTTGTCGTGGGGGAGACGGTTCTCGCGGCCGGCTAGGTGCGGATTTTTCCATTCTTCTCCCCGCCCCGGTGACCTCGATGCCACCGGGGCGGGGAGTTTTGTGGCTGTTGCGACTGGTGTGATTTGAGGGTATTTACGCAACGAAGTTGTTGCGCAATAGGTGCGCTTCCTGTGATTTTGCCCTAAATAGGGTGTAAAAGCCCAGGGTGGACCATGACAGTTAGTGACCAAGGTCTCCAAGCTCGTAGAGTTATTACGACACTGGAGGTGCCATGACTGTAAAGAATGACGAAAACCGGGACGCCCTTGTCCACGGGAAAATAACGACGAAAGCCCTGCGCGAAAAGCCGGGCATCCCAACCTGGGTTATGAAGCTGACGATGGCCATCACTGGCATCATCTTCGGCCTGTTTGTTCTGGTCCACATGCTCGGAAACCTGAAGGTATACACCGGCGCTGAGGGCTTCAATACTTACGCGGACTTCCTCCGCGAGGTCGGTTCGCCGATCCTGCCTGAGGGCGGCCTGCTGTGGATCTTCCGCATCGTGCTGCTCGTGGCAATCGTGCTGCACGTGTGGTTTGCGTTCGCACTGATCGGCCGCAGCCACCAGTCCCGCGGCCGCTTCCGCCGTAAGGGCATGGTCAGCAACTGGAATACCTTCTCTGCACGCACCATGCCGGTCACCGGTATCGTGCTGCTGCTGTTCATCATCTTCCACATCCTGGACCTGACCCTGGGTGTCCAGCCGGCTGCATCCAGCGAGTTCACCGAGGCTGTTGACGGCAACCACGCCGCCTACCAGAACCTCGTGGCCTCCTTCGAGCGCCCGGCAGTGGCGATCATCTACATCGTCGCGATGTTCATCCTGTTCGCCCACCTGTCTCACGGCATCTGGACCGCATCCTCGGACCTGGGTATCACCGGCCACCGCTGGCGCCAGGTGATCCTGTGGATCTCCTACCTGGTCCCGGCCCTGATCCTCATCGGCAATATCTCTATCCCACTGGCTGTGCTGTTCGGGGGCATTGAGCAAGTGCCATTCGTCCCAGGCGTTTAAGCTCGCGAGTCTGTTAAGGAGTAAACGGCTATGAGCGATGTTATTAATCACCCGCACAACCAAACTGCGGATTTCAACTACGACGAGGCAGTCGCAGCTTTCACCGCGCCTGAGTCCTCCGTCGACGGCGTGACCGTCGGCAAGGTTCTGAAGGACAACGCCCCGCACGAGGTCGGCCAGGATCAGCAGTGGACCTACGCCAAGGACCACTTCGGCCTGGTGTCCCCGCTGAACCGCAACAAGTTCCGCGTCCTGATCGTCGGTACCGGCCTGGCCGGTGGCGCTGCCGCTGCAGCCCTCGGCGAGCTGGGCTACGACGTGAAGGTCTTCACGTACCACGATTCCCCACGCCGCGCGCACTCCATTGCTGCGCAGGGTGGTGTGAACTCCTCCCGCGGTAAGAAGCTGGATAACGACTCGACCTACCTCCACACCAAGGACACGGTCAAGGGTGGCGACTACCGCTGCCGCGAGAACGACTGCTGGCGCCTGGCCATGGAGTCCCCGAAGGTCATCGACCACATGAACGCCATCGGCGCACCGTTCTCCCGCGAGTACGGCGGCACCCTGGCAACCCGTTCCTTCGGTGGCGTGCAGGTTTCCCGCACCTACTACACCCGTGGTCAAACGGGTCAGCAGCTGCAGCTGGCGACGACCTCCGCGCTGTACCGCCAGATCGGCGCCGGCAACGTGGAGATCTTCACCCACGCAGACATGCAGGACGTCATCGTCGAGGACGGCGTCTGTAAGGGTGTCGTGATGCGCAACCTGATCACCGGTGAGCTGACCGCTCACACCGGCCACGCAACCGTGCTGGCCACCGGTGGTTACGGCAACGTGTACCACATGTCCACCCTGGCGAAGAACTCCAACGTTTCCGCCATCATGCGCGCCTACGACCAGGGTGCCTACATGGCGTCCCCGTCCTTCGTGCAGTTCCACCCGACCGGCCTGCCGGTCAACTCGGACTGGCAGTCCAAGACCATCCTGATGTCCGAGTCCCTGCGTAACGACGGCCGCATCTGGACCCCGAAGAAGAAGGACGACGACCGCGACCCGAACAACATTCCGGACGACGAGCGCGACTACTTCCTGGAGCGTCGTTACCCGGCATTCGGCAACCTGGTCCCGCGAGACATCGCGTCCCGCGCGAACGCCCAGCAGATCAACGCTGGCTACGGCGTTGGCCCGAAGAAGAACTCCGTCTACCTGGACCTGGGTGACGCCATCAAGCGCCTCGGAAAGGACACCATCCGCGAGCGCTACGGCAACCTGATTCAGATGTACGAGGAGGCCATCGGTGAGTCCGCGTACGAGACCCCGATGCGCATCGCCCCGACCTGCCACTACACCATGGGTGGCCTGTGGACCGACTTCCACGAGATGACCTCCATTCCTGGGCTCTTCTGCTCCGGCGAGGCTTCCTGGATGTACCACGGTGCAAACCGACTGGGCGCTAACTCCCTGCTCTCCTCCTCCGTCGAGGGCTGGTTCACCCTGCCGTTCACGATCCCGAACTACCTGGCACCGCTGCTGGGCGAGGAGGTCTCGGCTGAGGACTCCCCGGCCGCACAGGAGGCCCTGGAACGCTCTCAGAAGCGCATCGACCGGATCATGAACATCCGTGGCGAGGAGCCACACGGCGCGGCCCACTACCACCGTCAGCTCGGTGAGATCCTGTACTTCTCCTGTGGCGTGTCCCGCAACGTCGAGGACATGAAGGACGGCATCGAGAAGATCCGCGCACTGCGCAAGGAATTCTGGGCCAACGTCCACGTCCCGGGCGAGGCCAACGAGATGAACCAGGAGCTGGAGTACGCACTGCGCGTGGCCGACTACCTGGATCTCGGCGAGCTCATGTGCGTCGACGCACTGGACCGCGACGAGTCCTGCGGTGCCCACTACCGCGATGACCACCTCTCCGAGGACGGTGAGGCCGAGCGTGACGATGACAACTGGTGCTTCGTCTCCGCTTGGGAGTCGAACGGCGATGAGAAGTTCATCCGCCACTCCGAGCCGCTGTACTTCGATCGAATCCCGCTGATGACAAGGAATTACAAGTAATGAAGCTGAATCTTGAAATTTGGCGTCAGGCGGGCCCGAACGCCGAAGGCCACTTCGAGTCCGTCAAGGTTGACGACGCCGCAGAACAGATGTCCATCCTGGAGCTGCTGGACCACGTCAACACCATGTACGTCGAGGCTGGCAAGGAGCCCTTCGCCTTCGCCTCTGACTGCCGCGAGGGTATCTGTGGTACCTGTGGCCTGATGGTGAACGACCGTCCGCACGGCCCAGACCAGAACAAGCCTGCCTGCCAGCAGCGCCTGGTTTCCTTCAACGATGGCGACACCATCAAGCTCGAGCCGCTGCGCTCCGCTGCCTACCCGGTCATCAAGGACATGGTCGTCGACCGTTCCGCACTGGACCGCGTCATGGAGAAGGGCGGCTTCGTCTCCGTCCAGGCTGGTACCGCACCGGACGCCGACGACCTGCTGGTCAACCACTCCGACGCGGAGAAGGCTCTGGACCACGCGGCCTGCATCGGCTGCGGTGCCTGTGTCGCAGCGTGCCCGAACGGTGCTGCTCACCTGTTCACCGGCGCGAAGCTGGTTCACCTCACCCTGTCCCCGATGGGTCGCGAGGAGCGCGGCAAGCGCGCCCGCGCCATGGTCGACGAGGTGGAGACCAACTTCGGTCACTGCTCCCTGTACGGCGAGTGCGCGGACGTCTGCCCAGCTGGCATCCCGCTGACCGCCGTTGCCGCGATCACGAAGGAGCGCGCACGCGCTGCCTTCCGCGGTAAGGACGACTAGGTTAAGCTGTAGATACATACAGGTTTTCCGGAAAGTAGGAAAGAAATGGCTCTCGCTGAAAACCTCCACATGGAGCGTTACTACGAGGACGGCTTCGTCCCGTCGAGCTACGATGCGCCGCACTCTTCTCTGCACCGCTCTATCACCTGGGTCGCAATGGGCTCCATCCTGAGCTCCCTGGCCTTCTTCGGCATGGCGATCTACGGCCTGGCTGGTGCAGCCGGTAGCGACAATGCAACCGGGTTCGTTATCGCAGGTCTGATCGGTGCTGCGCTCTTCCTCTTCGGTGGCTTCGCCATGGTCCACATCGGCCGTGCGAACTACCGCGAGTACGTCAAGCGCAGTGGTCGCATCCACTAGAACTTGGCTAGCGAGCGCGTAATGAACGCGCAGGGCACGCACCTCCAACGCAGCCCGCAAAGCTAGTACTTGAGGCCACCCCGGTCCCCGTCATTAAGGACGGCGACCGGGGTGGCCTTTTTTGCATGCCGTTCCCGGTCATGCCGCGGAGCACGAGACCTGGCCAGTGCATCGACCCCGGGGAAGATGCGGGTGAGATTAGGCAGCTCGTTCTCCGCACCGGGGGCAGTCAATCGGAGTGGGGGTGTGGCGCGTGTCGGCCGGGGCGAGGGGACCGCCGAAGGCCCAAAGCTGCGATACTGGTGGGGTGAGCCATCGCAGCATTGATAACCCCGCCCCAGCAAGCAGCAGCCTGCCAGTGCCCGGCCCCTCCCCGGAGTCCGAGGCCCAGCGGCGCCACGACCTGCGCAAGCACAAGGACATCGCCTCGGGTCTGCTGATCTTCGCGGCGATCGTCTTCGCAATCTGCCGCATCGTGGATCACGGCGGCAATGCCCCGGCCTGGGTCGGCTACGTCCAGGCCGCCGCCGAGGCCGGCATGGTGGGTGGCATCGCGGACTGGTTCGCCGTCACCGCACTCTTCCGCCACCCACTGGGCCTGCCGATCCCGCACACCGCGATCATCAAACGGAAGAAGGACCAGGTCGGCCACTCGCTGTCGGAGTTCGTCGGCGAGAACTTCCTCAACGCCACCCTGATCTCCGAGAAGCTGCGCGCCGCTCACCTGCCTACACGGGCAGCCAAGTGGGTTGTGGAATCCGAGGGGGACCAGGTCATCAGCCGGGAGATCGGCAAGCTGATCCGGCTGACGGTCAACGGGGTGAACGCCCAGGAGGTCGAGGCCGTCCTACGCGTGATGGTCATCGACCGCCTCCGCGAACCACAGTGGGGTCCACCGACGGGGCGCGGCCTACAGCAGCTCATCGACGAAGGGCGCACCGAGCCACTGGTGGACGCGGCCGTCATCTGGATGGACGATAAGGCCCGCGAGTCGGAGGACTTCATCGTCAACCTCATCGACGAGCGCACCCCGCGCTGGGCGCCCCGCTTCGTTCGCGAGCTCGTCGGCGACCGCGTCTACCGCGAGGTCGTGGACTTCACCGCTGCGGTGCGGGCCAACCCGAACCACGAGGCCCGCCAGCAGTTCCGCAGCTTCATCGCGGGTCTGGCCCGCGACCTTCAGCACGACCCGGTGATGATCCAACGCATGGAGAACATCAAGGAAGACATCCTCAACTCCGGGCCCATCACCGCCCTCCCGGCGACCTTGTGGGAGAACACCCGGCACGTGCTCGCAGAGCAGGCCGAGGACCCAGACTCCATGCTGCGCACCCGCATCGCGGCCTGGGTCACCGAATTCGCCAACCGGGTGCTCGCGGAACCACAGCTGCGAGAAAACCTCGAAGACCGGCTGGTGGGGGCGGCGTCCTACCTGGCGGAGAACTACGCGGGCGAGGTCACCAGCATCATCGGCGAGACCGTGGAGCGGTGGGATGCTGAGGAGGCCAGTGACCGCATCGAGCTGATGGTGGGTAAGGACCTGCAGTTCATCCGCGTCAACGGCACCGTCGTGGGCTCCCTGGCGGGGTTGGCTATCTACTCGCTGGCGCAGCTGATCGGCTGGCTCTTCTAGCGGCAGGGTCCGTGGCCTGCCGCTCCCGCTACGTGTCCGGGGAGTGCATTAGGATGAGGCCATGATGAATCCCGCACTACTCATCGGCTTCAAGGTGGCTGGCTACCTGTATTTGTCCCTGTCCGTGATCGTTCTGATCCTGGGGGTTGCTGCCGCTGCCCAGGTGGCAATGACCCGCGATGACGCCTTCGATGTCATCAACCGCAAGAAGCAGAACTGGCTGCTGCTCGGGGGTGGTGCGGCGCTGACGGGCCTGTTCGGCATCTTCGGCGGCGGTGCCTTCCCGCTGTGGATCATCGGTGCGGTGATCGTCGGTATCTACTGGCAGGACGTCCGCCCGGCGATCCGCGACGTCCTCGATAACGCCTCTGGGGCGTGGTAGCCGTGGCTGCTTCCCAGAACTCTTCCGGGCCGGTGGTCCCGAGCCGCGAGTCGGTCGCCCAGATTATGGACGCCACCCTGCTGGCCACCGACGCCAGCCGCGAGGACGTGCGGGCGCTGCTCCGCGAGGCCCAGGAACTTGGCTGTGGCGCGGTGTGTGTATCCCCGTCCATGCTGCCGATCTCGGGGGATTACCCCGGGCTGCGGGTGGCCACGGTGGCGGGATTCCCCTCCGGCAAGCACCAGAGCCTCATCAAGGCCACCGAGGCCCGCTTTTCGGTGGAGCAGGGCGCCGATGAGGTGGACATGGTGATCGACGTGGCCAATGCTCTGGCCGCCGACGAGAATGCCATGCTCTCGGAGATCATGGCCGTGCGCGAGGCGATACCAGCACCGGCGGTGCTGAAGGTGATCCTGGAGTCCGCGGTGCTTTCCGAGGAGCAGCTGCGCGCGGCGGTGCGTTCGGCCGTCCGGGCTGGGGCGGATTTCGTGAAGACCTCCACCGGATTCCACCCGGCGGGTGGCGCCAGCGTCGAGGCCGTGCGGATTATGGCCGATGAGCTGGATCGGATGGGCAAGCGCGGTCAGGTGGGGATCAAGGCCTCCGGCGGCATCCGTACCTGGGAGCAGGCCGTGGCCATGATCGAGGCGGGGGCGACCCGCCTGGGGGTATCCGCTGCGCGCGCCATCCTCGAGGGCGCTCCGCAGCAGTAGCCGGGGCTTGGTAGGGGCTTAGGCCGCAGCCCGGTTGAAGATCTCGCCGCCGGAGCCCACGGCTCCCGGGCGGTCCTCCCCGGCCGGGGTATCGTCCCCAGCGCCGTCGTTGCTGCGACCCCCGCGCGGGCTGTCCTGCCCGCCCTGCTGGGGCTGGCCCGCCTCGTTCAGGGAGTTCTGTAGCTCGTCGATGTGGACGTCCGTGCCGTGCAGGGAGATCTGCAGGCCCCGGTTGGTGACGCGCACGTCCCGGGCCTCCAGGCCGCCCGGCGTGTTCTGGTCCACGGAATCCTCGACCGCGCCGCCGAGTGTCTCGGCGAGGACATCCGGCAGCTCCTGGCCGAAGACCTTCACTGCCGAGACCTCCATCGTCAGCTGGCCCTGCTCGATCTTCGGGCTCATCACGATGCTGGCCAGCCCACCGCTGAACTGCACCTCGAGGGTCTGATCCTTGGGGTTCGGCACAACGTCATTGACCTGCAGAAGCTGACTCATCAGGTCATCGCCCGACTGACCGGACTGGTTGGCGATCATCTCCGCCTTCATGACCTCCTTCGGCAGCTCCGCGTCGACGGTCAGCTCCCCGAAGATCATGTCCTCCGGGTTCTCCCCCATCGAGAGCTTCTTGCCGGTGATATGGGTGCGCGGCATGCCGGTGATGACCGGGCGGCTGGGGTCGTTGTCCTCATAGGAGACGTCGATGCTGGAGGGGACCTCCACCTCCAGGTGGGGCAGCGAGCCCTGCACCAGCCCAAAGAGAACAGGGGTGGTGCCCAACGAGACCTTCGGGTCCTCGGCCATGCGCGAATCCGAGGCCTCGGTCATGGCGTTGGTGATCTCATGCTTGATGTACCAGCGCGCGCCGAACTCGGCGATCAGCGCGAGCAAGAGCACGATGACCACGATGATGGCCAGGATCTTCGGCGCCTTCGACTTCTTCTCCGGCGCCTGCTGGGCCGGGTAGCCGGAGAATTGGGGCTGCTGCTGGGGATAGTAATTTTGAGAGCTCACCCAACATAGTGTTCCGCAAAGCCGGCGAGATTTCTATAGAACGTCTAGAGCCGGATGTCGCTGACGAGCTCCCACGGGACGGTGAGCAGGTTGTCCTGCATTCGCCGCCGCGGGTTGAGCTTCGCAACCCCGGCAGGGAGCTGGCCCAGAAGGTCCTCCCGGGCGAAGCGCCAGCGCACCCGAGGGCCGTAGGGTGCATAGCCCGCCGCCCGGTCCCAGGCCGCATCCGCAGCCTGCAGCAGCGCGAAGACCTTGTGGCCCTCGGTGTTCTCGTGGATCAGGGCCTTCGGCAACCGCTCCGCCACATCCGAAGGCTTGTCCACATCGGCCGGGTCCCAGGCCAGCGTCAGCGTGCGCGGCCCGGACTCGTCCAGGAGCACCCAGGCCGCCCGCCGTCCGATCTCATCGCACGTTCCCTCGATGATCTGCCCGCCGGGGTTAAGCCCCGCGATCATCATCCGCCAGGCTGCCAGGACCTCGGAGACGTCGTACTGGCGCAGCACGTTGAAGGCCCGCACCAACTCGGCGCGGTGGCCCGCCAACTCGAAGCCGCCCAGGGCGAACTCCACGCCATCGCGGGGCGGCAGCACCCGGGAGGGCTCGATCTCGAGCCCCAGCACGCGCACCTCAGGGTTTACCCGGCGCAGCCACCCCGCCCATTCCACCGTGGTGGTGTGAGAAGCCCCGTAGCCCACATCCACGGCAAGGGGGCGACGTCCTGATAAAGAAGCGGCATCGAAGGCAGCGCGCACCGCGGGGTGATGGGCGAGCCACCGATCGGCCTTGCGCAGCCGGTTGAAGCCGGTCGTGCCACGGGTGGGTACGCCAACGGGCCCGTCCTGCGACCAGGAACGGGCCCGTAGATTGTGGGCGTGATCAGCCACGGAAGTTTAGGCGTTCTCCTTCAGATACTTCTCGATCAGGGAGGACTCGTGGGCGATGAACTGCTCGACCCACTCCATGATCTTCGGCTCCAGCATGGAACCCATCATGGGGATCTTAACGTCCACCGCGGACTTGGCGCTCAGGGAGGTCGCGTCACCGGCGTCCTGCAGCACCAGGTCGGCGTTGAACTTCACCGGCAGACCCGAGACCTCGGCGGTGACGGTCCCGGTCGCGCTGCCGCCCTCGACCGGTCCCAGGGTGACGGTGCGGGCCAGCTCCAGGGTGGCCGGGACCATCGCGCGGAAAGACTCCGGGACGGCATCAATCGGCAGCTTCTCGGCCAGCTCAACCTTGACGTTCGGGCCGCCGGTGAAGTTGCGGACCTCGCCGGGCTCGTCGCCGATGTTCTTCGCCTCGTACTCCCAGTACTCCTGGCTGGATAGCGCGGCGTGGACCTCGGCGAGCGGGAAGCCGATGCTGTGGGTGTTCTCACTGTTAGTCGTCATGGCTACAGGCTACCGTTAGAGGGGTGACACAAAAGCAGAATCACGCCAATACTTTTCCGGCCGCAACTACCGGCCTCGCCGCCCCGCCGAGCCTCGACGAAGTGGCCGCCGCCGTCGCCCCCACCGGGGCGGCCGTGGATCGCCGCCCGCTCGCGGAACTGACGACGCTGCGCATCGGCGGGCAGCCGGCCGCCGTGGTGGAATGCACCACCGCCGAGCAGCTGGCCGGTGTTCTGGAGATCGTCGATGCCGCGGGCTGGCGCGTGCTGGTCGTCGGTGGGGGATCGAACCTGCTGATCGGGGACGGGCCGGAGGTCTCCGAGCTGGTTGTGGTGCACGCCGCGGACGATCCGGAGGCTGCCATCAGCATCGATCCGGAGACGGGCGTGTGCTCGGCCTTCGCGGGAGTGGAGTGGGACCGCTTCGTCGCCGCGACCGTGGCTGCCGGCCTGGGCGGGCTGGAGTGCCTCAGCGGCATTCCGGGCTGCGTCGGCGCCACCCCGGTGCAAAACGTGGGCGCCTACGGGGCGGAGGTCTCCCAGGTGCTGCGCCGGGTACGCCTCTACGACCGCGCCCGCCGGGTCGCCGAGTGGGTGGCGCCCGAGAGCCTGGACCTGGCCTACCGCTACTCGAACCTGAAGTTCACCGACCGTGCGGCGGTGCTGGAGGTGGAGTTCCAACTGGACCCGGCGGGGCTCTCCCTGCCGCTGCGCTTCGGTGAGCTGGCCCGGCGCTTGGGCGTGGCCCGCCCGGCTGAGGGGGAACAGGCCGGTGAGATCCGCCGCCCGGCAGCAGAGGTTCGCGAGGCGGTGCTGGAGCTGCGCGCCGGCAAGGGCATGGTTCTCAACGCCGAGGATCACGACACCTGGTCCGCCGGTTCCTTCTTCACGAACCCGGTCGTCGCCGGGGAGGCGGCGCGGGATGCGGTGGTCGCCGCCGTGCGCGAGCGCGTGGGTGAGTCGGAGGCCGAGGCCATGCCACTGTTCTCCGTCGGCACGCCGGAGAATCCGGAGTTCAAGTTCTCCGCAGCCTGGCTCATCGAGCGGGCGGGCTTCCACAAGGGCTGGCAGGTGCCGGGCCGGGAGCGCGCCGGGCTGTCCACCAAGCACACCCTGGCGCTGACCAACCGGGGTGGGGCGAGTAGCGAGGACCTGGTGGCGCTGGCCACCGCGGTGCGCGACGGGGTCTTCGAGGCCTTCGGCGTGGAGCTGGTGCCCGAGCCGGTGTGGATCGGGGCGGAGCTGCCGCAGGTCAACAGCGCAACTGACTAGGCACTAAAAGAACAACGCCCTTGGCGCGAGCTTCGCGACCCCCAAAGCTGGGGTCAGTCTCGGCCTAGGGCGTTGTGCGTGTTCGGTATCGCCGGGCGAGTACCTGAGGCGGGTGAGTGCCCGTCTCAGGCATCGAACCCGGCGACCCGGGTGGAGGCTTAGCCCTCCTCGGCGACGATCTTTTCGACCAAGTCCTTGATCTCGCGGCGGCGGATCTTACCGATCAGGTCCGTCGGCAGCTCGTCGACGACGAAGAAACGACGTGGCACCTTGTAGCGGGTCATCTCGTGGCGTGCCCACTCCTTGACCTTCTCCTCCTCGAAGTCCTCCTTCTTGACGTGCTCGTCGAGCACCACGGCGGCGACGACCTCGTCGGAGCCGTCCTCCTTGGCCAGGCCCACCACGCCAGCCTTCGCAATCATCGGGTGATCCGCCAGGACTTCCTCGACCTCCGCCGGGTAGACGTTGAAGCCACCCGTGATGATCATCTCCTTGATGCGGGAGACGATGCGCAGGAAGCCATCCTCCTCCATGACGGCCATGTCACCGGTCTTGAACCAGTCCTCGAAGAACGGCTGCTCGTCATCGGCGACGTTGATATAGCCGCTGAACACCTGCGGACCACGGATCAACAGCTCGCCGGCCTCGCCGTCCGGCATGGTGCGGGAGAGATCCTCCGGATCAGCGACCCGAACCTCGGTGCTCGGGAACGGGATGCCGATATAGCCTGCACGCGCGTGCTCCGAAATAGGGTTCGCAGTGGCGATCGGGGAGGTCTCGGTCAGGCCGTAGCCCTCGATGATGGAGCCACCCGTGCGCCCCTGCCACTGGTGCGAGATGGACACCGGCAGTGGCGCCGCGCCGGAGAGCGCGTTCTTCACGCCGTTGATGTCCAGGTTGTGCTCCTCCGCAGCCTCCAGGATCTTGTCGTACAGCGTCGGCACGCCCGGCATGTACGTCGGAACCTGCTTCTTCATCTGATCCACGATCAGCGGGATCTCCGGCTTCGGCAGCAGGCAGAGCTTGCCGCCAGTCGCCACGCCGAGTGCTGCGGTCAGGGTCAGACCGAAGATGTGGAACATCGGCAGTGCGGCCAGGTAAATCTCCTGCTCGCCCTCGCCGAGCTCACCCACCCAGGCCAGACCCTGGGCCACGTTCGCCATGATGTTGCGGTGCGTCAGCATCGCGCCCTTCGGCTTGCCGGTGGTGCCGGAGGTAAAGAGGATGAAGGCCTCGTCATCCAGGCTGCGCTCCGGCACCGGACTGAGGTAGGCGCCGTCGCCGCCGATGGTGCCGTCGACCAGCTTCTGGAAAGGCACCGTGCCCGGTGCCGGGGAGTGCAGCTGTTCCCGCTTTTCCTTCAGGGGGGAGATCGGCAGCTTCAGTGCGAGCTGCTTGATCTTCGGCATCGCCTCGATCATGTTGACGGTGACGACGGTATGCAGCTGCGTGCGGTTGACCAGCTCCTCGCACAGCGGGGCGATCTTGTCCCAGGCGATGATGACCTTTGCGCCGTGGTCGATGAATGGTCCCTGCAGCTCGCGGGCGGTGTACAGCGGATTGTGTTCCACCACCGTCGCACCCAGGTATAGCACCGCGAAAATCGAGATCAGGTGCTGCGGGCAGTTCGGCAGGCAGATGGCGACGCGGTCGCCAGGGCGGACTCCGAGCGCCTTCAGTCCAGCGGCTACCTTACGGACCTGAACGTGCGCCTGGGCATAGGTCGTTGTGCCGCCGAAGAAATCGAGCATCACATCCTTGCCGTGCTCGTTGCTGGCCTTGATGAACATGTCCACCAAGGTGTCGCCGCTGAGTTCGATCTCCGCAGGAGTCCAGGAGTTGTAGTACTTCAGGTACGGCTTCTCCCGCCAAGCGCGGCCTTCAGGCTTCTTTCCTTCCTCGTTCGCCGCGGAAGAGTTGGGGGCGAGGGTTTCGGTCATGTCTTTATCCTCCTTGGGGTCCGAAACAAGGAATGTGATGCGGGTCTCACTAACGCTAGCTGCTCCGGGGACATTTGTGTGTGAAAACAAATAACTCGCAAGGAATACTAACGCCGGCGGGGAGGCGGCCTCAAAGGGGCTGGAGCGAGTGGGGGAACGTAGGATCGGAAAGCATGCGCATCGCGATGATCTCTATGCACACTTCTCCGCTGGAACAGGCGGGAACCGGCGACGCCGGCGGAATGAACGTCTACATCCGAAACACCGCCGAACAGCTGGCCAAACTGGGCTTAAGTGTGGACATCTTCACCCGCGCCACCCGGCCGCTGCAGGGGGAGGTCGTGGAACTCGGTGACGGGGTGCGGGTGATCAATTGCGTGGCCGGACCCTATGAGGGGCTGAGCAAGGAGGAGCTGCCGACTCAGCTGGCCGCGTTCACTGGCTCCGTGCTCGCCTTCACCCGGCAACACGGGCTGAGCTATGACCTCATCCACTCCCACTACTGGCTCTCTGGCCAGGTCGCGTGGCTGCTGCGAGACCTGTGGAATATTCGCTGGGTCCACACCCCGCACACGCTGGCCGCAGTGAAGAATAACTACCTCTCCGAGGGGGATCACCGGGAGCCGGAGTCCCGTCGCATCTGTGAGCAGCAGATCGTGGACAACGCCGACGTCCTCATCGTCAACACCGACGCCGAGGTCGCGGACGTCGAGGAGGGCTACGACTCCCATAAGGCCCGCATCGCGGTGGTCACCCCTGGCGCCGATATTGAAAAATTCACCCCCGGCACCGAACGCGCCACCGAGAATGCCCGCCGAGCTCTGGGAATCCCGCTCTCTGCGAAAGTGATCGGCTTCGTGGGGCGCCTCCAGCGACTCAAGGGGCCTCACGTGCTGCTGCAGGCCGCCGCGACCCTCATCGAGCGCTACCCGGATATGCCGATCCGCGTGCTGATCTGCGGCGGGCCGAGCGGTTCCGGGCTGGAGCGCCCGAAGTGCCTGGAGGAGCTCGCCGAGGAGCTGGGAATTTCGCGCGCGGTGCGCTTCTTGAAGCCCCGCCCGCCCGAGGAGCTCGTCTCGATCTACCAGGCCGCGGACGTGGTGGCGATGCCGAGCGCGAATGAATCCTTCGGTCTGGTCGCCCTGGAGGCGCAAGCCACCGGCACGCCCGTGGTCGCCACCCGCATCGGAGGGCTGCAGGCCGCGGTCGCGGAGGGGAAGTCTGGTCTGCTGGTCGACGGCCAGGATCCGCAAGCCTGGGCCGATGCGCTGGGCCAGCTGCTTTCCGACGACGACCAGCGCATCGCGATGGCGGAGTACGCGCCCCAGCACGCCGCCCGCTATAGCTGGGAGAATACGGCCAAACAGCTGGTGGAGCTCTACCGAAGCCTCCCGACGATGCCGGAGGAAGGTCCCGCGGAGCGTCACCCTGCGGGCAGCGCGAATTAATGCTCGGGCCTTCCGCGGCCCGGCTGCGGGGGTAGGTTGGGGGCATGAACCTCGAAAAGATCTCTGCGCTCTTAGATGAAGCCGACGTCGACTACGTCGAATCCGGCGGCAACCTGGTTGTCGTCCTCCCTGGGGAACGCAGGCTCAAGACCAACTGCCTCTTCATCCCGCAGGAGGGCATGTTCCGGGTCGAGGCCTTTGTGTGCCGCGCGGTGGAGGAGGCCCAGGAGGAGGTCTACCGGCTGCTGCTGCAGGCCAACCGCCGGACCTACGGGGTGCATTACACCCTCGATGGCAATAACGACATCTACTTGGTCGGGCAGTTCGGTGAATCCACCACTGCCGAGGATATCCAGCGGATCCTGGGGCAGGTGCTGGAGCGCGCGGATGGGGACTTCAACCGCATCCTGGAACGCGGCTTCGAATCCTCCATCCGCCACGAATGGGCCTGGCGGCTCTCCCGCGGCGAGCCGACCTTCAACCTGGGCGCCTTCCAGCGCCTGCGTCCCACCGACGAGGAGGTCGACCGGCTGGCACCCATGCCCGGCAAGTCCCCGCGCGAGGTCGTGGCTGAACAGGCTGCCGCCGCGCCAGCCGGGTCTGAGGAGGAAAGCAAGGAGACCACCGAGCAGGACGCTGAGTAGCCAGCCGCGCGTCGGGGCAGCGTGGGAGTGAGCCCCGCGAACGGGGTCACTGGCCGCCGGGGTCGCAACGTTTCATGGCAAAATGGAAGCATGAGCAACACTGAAGGAACACTGATCCTCCTCCGCCACGGGCAGAGCGAATGGAACGCAACGAATCAGTTCACCGGCTGGGTGGACGTCAGCCTCACCGACCAGGGCAAGGCCGAGGCCAAGCGCGCTGGCCAGCTGATTAAGGACGCCGCCGTCGAGCCGACCGTCCTGTTCACCTCTCTGCTGCGCCGCGCGATCATGACCGCGAATATCGCGCTGAACGAGGCGGACCGCCACTGGATCCCGGTGCAGCGCGACTGGCGCCTCAACGAGCGCCACTACGGTGCGCTGCAGGGCCTGAACAAGGCAGAGACTCGCGACAAGTACGGCGAAGAGCAGTTCATGTCCTGGCGTCGCAGCTACGACACCCCGCCGCCGCAGATCGACGTGGATAGCGAGTACGCGCAGACCAACGACGTGCGCTACGCCGATCTGCCGGAGGTCCCGCGCACCGAGTGCCTGCAGGACGTCGTTAATCGCCTCGTCCCGTACTACGAGGCCGAGATCGAGCCGCGCCTGAAGGCCGGGGAGACCGTCCTCGTTGTCGCGCACGGCAACTCCCTGCGCGCGCTGGTCAAGCACCTGGACGAGATCTCCGATGAGGACATCGCCCAGCTCAACCTGCCGACCGGTATGCCGCTGGTCTACAAGTTCGACAGCAATGGTGCGGTCAAGGTCAAGGGTGGCGAGTACCTCGACCCGGAGGCAGCAGCAGCCGGTGCGGCCGCCGTAGCCGCCGAGGGTAAGAAGTAACACCTTTCACAAAGCTCACCACATAAGCGAAACGCCCCAGGAAGATTTTCCTGGGGCGTTCTTGCGTCGCGTGCAGCGCGACCGCGCCCAGTCCGGGTGGGCGTTCCCCACTCAATCGCGATCGTGGGGGGGGGAGCTAGAGCTTGCGCTCGCGGGCTGCCCGGGTCGCCGGGTGGATCGTCAGCAGCGGGAAGCCGCTGGGGGCGAGAGGCGCACCCGCCTCGTTCTGCTCGCCGGTGGCTGCGGCGCGCGCCTCCAGGGCCTCGCAGTGCTCTGCCAGCACCTCGTAGGACTCCTCGCCGATGAGTTCCACCAGCTCGTCCTTGTGGGTGCGCCACATGGCATCGGCCGGTCCGCCCTGGCCCTCGGCGCTGCCAGCGTGGCAGTTCGGGTCCGTGGTGCACCACCAGTCGAAGTCCGCTCCGCCGTCGCCCCAGGCGCGGCGGTTATATTCCGTGATCGTGGTGCGCAGCATTTCCTGGCCATCTGGGCGGGTCTCCCAGTCCTCCAGGCGGCGCAGCGGCACCTGCCAGCACACCTCCGGCTTGGACTCCACGATGGACTCGCCGTTTTCAGTGGCCCAGATGTGCAGCGCGCACCCGATGCCGCCGTCAAAGCCCGCGCGGTTGGCGAAGATGCATGCGCCGTCGACGGTCTTGGTCTTCAATGCGGGCTCCATCTCGCCCTCGTCGTTTTCCAGCTCGTCCCACTCGAGCCATGGCTCGAGCTCCCCGTCTGCCTGCGCCTTCTCATCCGGGGTTTCGCCCGGCGTGTAGAGCTGCCACTGCTCGGGGCTGAGCTCCTGGACCACACGGTTGAGGTTGGCGCGGTCGTCGTCGTCGGTAAGAAAAGCACCGTGGACGCAGCAGGCCACGCCCGGGTCGGCGGCGACGTCGATGCCGTGGCAGGCCTCCGTGCCGAAACGGCAGCGGTAGGTGGACATCAGCCAGGTCAGGTCGATCTGGATGATGTGCTCGGAGTCGGCCGGGTTGATGAATTCCAGCCATTCGCGGGGGTAATCGCCGGGCAATTCGACGCCCCGGCGTACCGAAAGGTCAGCTGGGGTGCCGTCCGGATAGCCGGATGCGATGGGGTGGGGGGAATTTGGCTCGCTATTTCTCACGCAATCCACCGTAGACCCGATAGGCTGAAAACGTGAGATTAGGTGTCTTGGACGTTGGCAGTAATACGGTTCACCTCGTGGTTGTGGATGCCCAATACGGTGGCCCGCCAACTCCCATGAGTAATTGGAAAACCCCCATGCGGTTGGTGGAGTACCTCTCGAAGAAGGGGAACATCAACTCGAAGGGGATCGATAAGCTCACGCGCGGCGTAGGGCTGGCTTCGGAGATGGCGGAACAGTTCCGCTGCGAGGAGCTGCTGCCGTTTGCGACGTCGGCGATCCGTTCCGCGAATAATTCCGAGAAGGTGCTGGACGCCGTCGAGGACGCCACCGGCGTGCGGCTGCAAATCCTCACCGGCGAGGAAGAGGCCCGGTTGACCTTCCTCGCGGTGCGTCGCTGGTACGGCTGGTCGGCTGGCCGGATCTGCGACCTCGACATTGGTGGCGGTTCCCTGGAGATGTCCGTGGGAACTACGGAGAGCCCGGACGTGGCGCTGAGCCTGGATCTGGGTGCGGGCCGGTTGACCCGGGAATGGTTCGACAGTGATCCGCCGTCCCGGAAGTCCGTGAAGAACCTGCGGGAGTTCATCGAGGAGCAGCTGGACGCCAATATCAAGGAATTCCAGGATGCCGGCCCCATCGACGTGGCGGTGGGGACCTCCAAGACCTTCCGCATGCTCGCCCGCCTGACCGGTGCGGCACCGAGCTCTGCGGGGCCACGCGTGAAGCGCACCCTGACCCAGCCTGGCCTGCGGCAGCTCATCGCTTTCATCTCCCGCATGACGGCGGCGGACCGCGCAGAGCTGGAGGGCGTCAGCCAGGAACGGTCCCACCAGGTGGTGGCTGGCGCGCTGGTCGCGGAGGCGGCGATGCGCAAACTGGACCTGGATTCCTTGGATATCTGCCCGTGGGCGTTGCGTGAGGGAATGATCTTCCACCACACGGACGTGGCTTTCGAAGATTTTTCTTAGTTTCCTAGCGCCATTAGGGTGTGGAATGAACAAAACCAAAAATGGCGCTTCGTATACTATGCGAAACAGTTATTTGTATGTTCACGTGGACATTGATGGGAACATTCGATGAGTGAGAAGCTTACGGTCGCGGAACTGCTCGCCCGCAGCGGTCGCACATCTTCTGATAGCGGCCGCCGCCGGCGCCGCCGCAGCCTCGACGAGGGTGGCATTTCCGTTGCCGAGCTGACCGGCGCGATCCCGGTCGTCGAGGACGCCGAGAGCGAAGCTTCCACCGCGCCCGCACCGGGCGCTGACAAGCGTGAGCAGCCCACGGTCGATCGGGCTGAGGCCGGGGTAAAGCAGGCCGATAAGGCTGAAAAGACGGCGAAGCCTGAGCAGGCCAAGCAGGCTCAGGCTGCCGAGCAGGCTGAAGATAAGAAGGCTGAAGCCGAAAAGGCGAAGCAGGCCGAGGCCAAGCAGGCCAAGGAGGCTGCCGCAAAGAAGGCCGCCGAGGAGAAGGCCGAAGAAGAGGCTGCGGCCAAGAAAGCAGCGGCCCAGAAGGCTGAACAGAAGAAGCCCGAGCAGAAGAAGCCTGAGCCCAAGAACGCGGCTGCCGTTGGCTCCGCGATTGTCGACCGCCGCGAGGTTCCGGCACAGCGTCCGGAGGAAAAGACCTCCGAGATCCCGGCTGTCACCGATAAGTCCGCGCCGGCAAAGAAGAACACCGAGCCGTCCACCGAGCAGACGGCCCTGATCACAAAGGTCACCGCGGATCAGGCTGAGGGCACCGAGGCTGCGCAGAAGCCTGCGGCGAGGAACGCTTCGGCTACGAAGGCGCCGGCCAAGGGCGCTGATCGTAAGGACGCTGACCAGAAGGGCTCTGGCGCCGGGGCCGCAGCGGCTGCTGCCACCACCGGTGCTGCCGGCACTGCCGCCGCCACGCGGGGCTCCGATGCGGAGCGCAAGGGAGAGGAGCCCGCTCCGGAGGAGTTCCACAGCCCTGAGGAGCTCGAAGAGCTGCAGCGCACCCTCGGCGAAGACGAGGTCATCGAGTACGAGGACGACACCATCTCCTGGCCAGCCCTCATCGGCCAGGCCATCGCGGCCATCCTGGTCGGCATTGGCGTATTCCTGGGCTTCAAGCTCCTGTGGGGCTCCCTGCCAGCGGTGCTGGTGCTGGTGCTCGCCCTCGCGGTGACCCTCGTGATGGTCGGCGTGGTGCACGCACTGCTGCGCCACCGCGACAAACTCATCATGATCCTCACCTTCGTGGTGGGCTTGGTGCTCACCATCGGCCCACGGCTGATCATGAGCATCTAAGTTTCTGCGCGCCGCGAGGCGCGCTTTTCTTTTTGGGCGACTGGCCACGTTCGGGCGGGGTGCTGTGGCGCCGGAGAGCGACGTCCTCACAACTGGATGCGGGACCACCGAAAACGGGGGAGCTGCACGCAAGCGCTGCAATCGACGCGCCGGGCTGGCACCCTGGAGGGCATGACTCGAATCGCAATTATCGGCGGCGGGAAGATCGGCGAAGCATTGATCGCCGGGCTCGTCGCAGACGGAATTGACCCGAAGAACATCATCGTCGCGAACCGCAGCGAGGACCGGCTCACCGAGCTGGCGGACCGCTACGGCGTGCTGACCGCGGAGGACTCGGTCACCGCCGCGGTGGAGGCGGACGTCCTATTCAACTGCGTGAAGCCCGACGGCACGCTCTCCGTTTTCGACGAGGTCGCGGAACAGCTGGACGATAACGACGCGACGACGGTCGCGGTCTCCGTCGCCGCTGGCGTGACCATCGGTGCGATGGAGAACGTGCTGCCCGCGGGCACCCCGGTGGTGCGCGTGATGCCGAATACCCCGATGCTGGTTGGCAAGGGGACCAGCGCGATCGCCGGTGGCCGTTTCGCGACGGAGGAGCAGCTGGAAACGGTACGCGAGCTGCTGGCCAAGGTGGGCACCGCGGTGATCGTCAAGGAGAAGGACATCGACGCGGTCACGGCGGTCTCCGGGTCCGGCCCGGCCTATTTCTTTCTCGTCGCCGAGGCGATGGTGGACGCAGGCGTGAACCTGGGACTCCCACGTGCGCTGGCCGAGAAACTCGCGATCGGTACCGCGGAGGGCGCGGCCCAGATGATGGCCAACGGCCTCGCTGAGGGCGGCGACGGGCCGGTGGAGCTGCGTGCCAAGGTCTCCAGCCCGGGTGGGACGACCTCCATGGCGACCCGCACCCTGGAGGAGGAGGGGCTGCGACGCGCCTTCTTCCGCGCGATGGAGGCGTGCCGGGACCGCTCCGTGGAGCTCGGTGCCCCGCCGAAGGGGGACTAGGGGAGCCAAGGGGTGCCGTGGCGGAGGCGGCGCACCGTGGGGGTGCGGAGCGATAGCGCGTAAGGGGGTTAAGTACGGTGCGTGAGGGGGGCGCATCGTGGGGCCTGCCGCAGTGCGCGGCGGGCCCGATTTTTGTAATTTCAAGACTCCCGGGGCGGGGAGAGTCTCAAGTGAAACTTGAGGTGGGGGTGATGGGTGCCGAACTGTTTGCACTGGTCAACCCAAGTCACAAAAAGAAACAAATAGCACTTTCGACATAATCGTCCCTGAATGCGCAAGCGTCACTTGGTTCACGTTATAGTGGTGAGGAAAGCGCGGCCGCGTGATGTCCTGCAGAAGGGGAAGTCTGCAGCGCGAGGTCGTGTGAAGAAAGAGATAAGACTTTATGGCTAACCCAATGGGTGGAAATGACAAAGGAACCTTTCTGACCGTCGCTGAGGTCGCAGAGCTGATGCGCGTGTCGAAGATGACCGTGTATCGCCTGGTGCACGCTGGCGACCTGCCGGCGGTGCGCGTGGGCCGCTCCTTCCGCGTCCACGAGCAGGCAGTGAGCGAGTACCTCGGTGCGTCCGTCTACGACGCCTCCGAGGGGCAGACTGGTTAGAAAAACCTCCCCGACCGCGGCCCCAGCGCCGTGACAGTCGGGGTTTAGTGCCGTCATCGCGGTGTAAGAAACCGGCCCTTATGGGCCGATTTTTGTGCGCTCAGCCACCGGAGCGGTAGAATTTAATAATTCGTGTCCTATGTGAGCTCCCGGGTCGCCCCGGCGATTAAGCACTGAAGCGTAGGGCTCGCCTTGTTCGCTGACTTCCGGACGGCAGCCGCCTACCGGGGCTGCGGAACCGTCGCGATGGCGCGGCATACGAGTTTTCAACAATTTGAAGTGAGGTGCCCACGATGGGTTCTGTGATTAAGAAGCGCCGCAAGCGCATGTCCAAGAAGAAGCACCGCAAGATGCTGAAGCGCACCCGCGTGCAGCGTCGCAAGCTGGGCAAGTAAGCCGCCATCGGGCTGTGTGCCCGACCCGCGGCTCGCGAGGAAGCACTCGCGACGAGGCGGCTGCAATGCTGCCGCACGAGCCCCAGTGGGAGCCAACCGGCCCCGCTGGGGCTTTGTGCTGCCTAGGCACCTCGAGCGCAAAAGGGCCCGGCTACCCATCGCTGAGAAACCCAACGAAGGCCGCAAATGCTGGGACCGTAAATGCGGGGGCTAGCGCCGGGCGAGCGCGCCGGCGAGGGCGGGCAGGAGGAGCCACCCCACCGCCCCGGCCGCCAGCATGCCCGCGGCCGTCGCGCTGGCCTCGGCTGCCCGCAGCGTTCGCTTCGGATCGTGCTTGCGGTACTCCACCGTCGGCCAGCCCCGCTCTTGGGCTGCTTCCGCCAGGCGGGGATCGGCGTTCACCGCGACGGCCCGGCCGACCAGGGAAAGCAGCGGCATGTCGTTATAGGAATCTGAGTAGGCCACGCAGCGCGAAAGATCGTAGCCCTGCTGCTGTGCGAGGGCAGCCACGGCGTCCCGCTTCTCGGGGCCGTGCAGGATATCTCCCACCAGCCGGCCGGTGAACCTCCCATCGGAGACTTCCGCCACCGTTCCTAAAGCCCCGGTGAAGCCCAGGGCCCGGGCGATGACCTGCGCGAGCTGCACCGGCGCCGCGGTGACCAGCCACACGCTGTGACCGGCCTCCAGGTGCTCCTCGGCGAGCTCGCGAGCCCCCGGGAAGATCCGCTGGGCAATCGTGCTCTCCCAGATCTCCTCGGTGAGTGCCACGACCTCGGCCTCGCTGCGGCCGCGCACGATCTCGAGCGCCCGCTGCTTGCCGGAAGCGATATCCGGCCGGCTCTCGGTGCCGGAGAGGATGAACTTCGCCTGCTTCCAGGCGAAGCCCGCGATATCCCCCACGGTAAAGAAGCGCCGGGAGGCCAGCCCCAGCGCCAGCCAGAGGGAGGACGCCCCCTTGATGATCGTGTTGTCCAGGTCGAAGAATGCTGCGGTGCTGGGGTTTTGTGGAACATCCGCTTTCGGCGGGGACAACCTCAGTGTGCCGCCAGCGGCCAACCATGCCCCATGGACGGAGGCTCGGCCGCTTTCTAACTGTGTTGGGGTGACGGGGGAAAAGCTGTGTTGACTCGGTTGGCTCGGTTGGGTCGGCTGGGTCGGTTGAATGATTTGGATGGGTTGGCTGACACGGAAAGCTGTTGACTTAATCTCGCCCACGGCTACCAAGGTACCTTTGAATCCGTGACTGGTGATGAGAAGAAAATCGTGACCCTCCTGACCCGCGCAACCTGTGGCTCCTGCGCCCGCGTGTGGGAGCAGATCCGGCCGGTCGTCGCGGCAAAAAACGCCACGCTGGAGCGGGTCGACGTCGACGAGGATCCGGAGCTGAAGATGGAATTCGGTGACCGCGTGCCCGTCGTCCTCATCGACGATGAAGAATTCGCCTGCTGGGAAGTCGACAACGAGGACCTCGCGGCTGCGCTCGAGGGCTAAAACGCGAGCGTGGCGCGCCGAGGGGGTGCGGCCGTCGAATTGATCACCCCGCGCTGTCCGCCCCTATAACAGTCGGCTGTGGCTGTTTTGTCATAGGGGTCGGTTAAGGGATACCGTAGGTAGCTGTTAAAGAGCCGATGACAAGCGTCGGCAGGGGAGCTGCGCCCATCAGCAGCATCTGGCTACCGACCTCGTCGGCTGCGGTGCATCACCCCACCACGGGGGAGCATTCGGCCCACCGTCGGCGGCCCCAAGACCCGGGTCATACACCCGGTTCGCTAGGAGGCACGCA
The DNA here is from genome assembly GCF_001815965.1 of Corynebacterium sp. HMSC22B11. Classification (NCBI taxonomy): domain Bacteria; kingdom Bacillati; phylum Actinomycetota; class Actinomycetes; order Mycobacteriales; family Corynebacteriaceae; genus Corynebacterium; species Corynebacterium sp. HMSC22B11. Next base: position 119,723 of record NZ_KV823484.1, read on the forward strand.
AGACCGATGGCTGGGCACGTCCAAACCGGTTCCGCCGCTGTGCTGCTCGTCGGGCTTTCCTTCCGCTCCGCCCCGGTGTCCGTCCTCGAGCAGGTCTCCACGGTCGACACCGACCTGCCCAAGCTGGAACACGCCCTGCTCGACCACGACTCCCTCTCCGAGGCGCTGGTGCTGTCCACCTGCAACCGGATGGAGTTCTACACGGTGGCCAATGCCTTCCACCCCGGCCTCGACCACATCGTGGACACTATCGCCACCTACTCCGGGCTCGCCGACGGCGACCTGGAACCGCACCTCTACGTTCACTACTCCGACGCCGCGGTGGAGCACATGCTCAACGTTGCTTCCGGCCTGGACTCCATGGTGCTGGGGGAGCAGCAGATCATCGGCCAGCTCCGCGGCGCCTACGAGGAGTCGAAGGAGGCCGGCACCGTCGGGCGCACCCTTCACGACCTCACCCAGCGAGCCCTGCGCACCGGTAAGCGCGTCCACAGCGAGACGGAGATCGACTCCGCCGGCTCCTCGATGGTGAGCTTCGCCCTCGACCAGGCGCTGACCGTGCTGGGGATCCCGGAGGCCAGCAGTACCGCGCTGAGCGGACGCCGCGCCGTCGTCATCGGGGCCGGCGCGATGTCCTCCCTCGCTTCCACGCACCTCGGCCGTCTCGGAATAGAGCACGTCACCGTCGCTAACCGCACCGTCGAGCGCGCCGAGCAGCTGGCCTCCCACGCGGTGGAGGCAGGCGTGCCGGCCCGCGGCATCGGCCTGGACGAACTGCCCGCAGCGCTGACGGGGGCGGACATCGTCGTTTCCGCGACGGGTGCGGTGGGAACCGTCGTCAGCGCGGCGGACATCAAGGCTGCGCAGCAGGTCCGGGAGGGTCGCCAGCAGGTCCTCATCGACCTGTCCATGCCCCGCGACATCGAGCAGGCCACGGCCGACGTGCCGGGGGTCGCGCTGCTCAACATCGAAGAACTCACCGGGATGACCGAGGACACCATCGAGGACGAGGACGCCGCCCGCGGCATCGTCGCCGAGGAGCTCGAGGGTTTCCTGGAGCAGCAGCGCGCCCAGGCCGTCGTCCCCACCGTCAAGGCCCTGCGCCAGCAGGCGATGGACGCGCTCAGCAACGAGATGCTCGCGCTGCAGCGGCAGACGCCGGGGATGTCCGACGAGGACCGCGAGGCTGTGAACCGCTCGATGCGCCGCCTCGTGGAAAAGCTGCTGCACACCCCGACGGTGCAGGCCAAGAAGCTCTCCGCGGCGGGCCAGTCCGTCAGCTACCCCGATGCCCTGGCTGCCCTGTTCAACCTTCCAACCGGCATGACCCAACAGGTCAGCGCGGTGAAGGGCGCGAACGCGGGCAGTGGGCAGCGGAAGCAGCAAAAACCGCAAGAAAATCGAGTATCCGCCGCGCGGGCCGTGTACCGCTCGACCTACCAGGACCTGACTCAGGCCTCGACCCCAGGAGGGAAAGACGATGACCGATAACCGCCGTTTGCTCGTCGGTACGCGTGGCTCCACGCTGGCTACCACGCAGGCAGGCCATGTCCGCCAGGGCATGGTCGACGCCGGCTACGAGGCCGAGCTGCATATCGTCCACACCCCGGGGGATGCCTCCCAGGCCTCCCAGATCCCGGTCGCGAAGGTCGGCGTGGGTGTGTTCACCGAGACGCTGCGCACCGCATTGGACGAGCGCGAATGCGACGTGGCGGTGCACTCCTTCAAGGACCTGCCGACCGCCCCCGATGCCCGCTTCCGCGCGGTGGTTCCGGAGCGCGTGGACTCCCGCGAGGTCCTGATCAGCGTGGATAACAAGAAGCTGATGGAGCTGCCGGAGGGCGCGAAGGTCGGCACCTCGGCCCCGCGCCGCGTCTCCCAGCTGCGCGCCCTGCGCCCGGACCTGCAGATCCTGCCGCTGCGCGGGAACATCGGTACCCGCATGGGCCGGGTCGGCGACGACCTGGACGCCGTGATCCTCGCCCGCGCCGGGCTGGAGCGCGTCGGCTGGCTGGACAAGGCCGCCGAGTCCATCGACCCGGAGCTCATCCTGCCCGCCCCGGCACAGGGCGCGCTGTGCGTGGAGGTCCGCGCGGATGACGAGGAGGCCTGGAACTCCGTGGCTGATCAGAACCACATCCCGAGCTACGCCTGCGTGGTCGGCGAGCGCACCGTGCTCTCCACCCTGGAGGCGGGCTGCTCCGCCCCGGTGGCCGCACACGCGACCCTCAACGAGCAGCAGAACCAGCTGACCGTCACCGGTGGTGTGTTTGCCATTGACGGCTCCCGCAAGCTGCTGGAGACCCGCACCGTGGACATCGACCTGGCGGGCGACTGGCGTGCGGCTGCCGCCGGCGTCGGCGCCCAGATCGGCCGGATCCTGCTGGACGCCGGAGCCGCAGAACTCGTGGCGGAGGCCCGCGAGAGCTAACAGTAGGCTCGCGGAACCCCAGGGTGGGGTGCTGCGAGCTGCCTCACCCCGCCACCCGAAAGAGCGTTCCCCTTCGGAACTGCCCCGAAATGACATGGAAAAGATCAGTATGACTACCTCCGGACTTACCCCGCAGGGGACAGGCCGCGTCCTGTTCGTTGGTGCCGGCCCCGGAAATCCGGAATTGCTGACCGTTCGCGCCCAGAAGGCCCTGGAGAGCACCGCCCACGCGTGGGTGGACCCCGAGGTCCTGGAAGGCGTGCGTGCCCTGGTGGGTGCCCAGGTGCCCGTCCCACAGCACAAGATCGATGCTGCCGAGGCCGAGTGGCAGGCCAAGGTCGCCGCGGCGAAGGAGGCGGGCGCTCGCCGGAAGCCGCCCCGTCCCGCACCGCCGACCGCGGCTGAAATCCGTCTCGCCGCACCCTTCGTCGGGGAGGGGGCCGTTGCAGAGGGGGAGGCAGAGACGGTCCAGCAGCTGACCGCGAGCCAAATCGCTGAGGAGATGGTCGCGCTGGCCCGCGAGGGCGAGGACGTCATCCGCCTGGTGGCAGGCAACCCGCTGTCCAACCAGGCTGTGATGATGGAGCTGCAGGAGGTCGCGAACCTGGGTGTGGACTTCCAGGTCGTCCCTGGCATGACGGGGTCTGTCGCGGTGCCCGCGTTCACGGGCATCGGCGTCGGTTCGGACTTCACGGAGGCCGACGTGCGTGGCGGGGCGGACTGGGACCAGCTAGCCTCCGCGGGGCTGCCTCTGATCCTCACCGCCGCGCCGGGGGATCTGGCGACCATCGCCAGCGAGCTGAAGGAACGCAATATCCCGGGCTCGACCGCGGCCACCGTCACCCTGCATGGCACGACCCGTAAGCAGCGTAGCTACGACGTCACCCTGGATACCCTGAAGTCCGTCGCGGCGGCCTCCGGGCCAGCCGCGAAGGAAGGCGAGCTGCCGGAGCAGCTGCTGGTCACGATCGGCTCCCAGGCAGGTAACCGCAGCAAGTACTCCTGGTGGGAGAACCGCGCCCTCTACGGCTGGACCGTGCTGGTGCCGCGCCCGAAGGCGCAGGCCGCCCCGATGAGCACGCGCCTGGCGAGTCATGGCGCGATTCCCGTGGAGGTGCCGACGATCTCCGTCGAGCCGCCGCGCACCCCGGCGCAGATGGAACGCGCCATCAAGAACCTCGTGGATGGTCACTACCACTGGGTGGTCTTCACCTCCGTCAATGCGGTGAAGGCGACCTGGGAGAAGCTCCAGGACTTCGGCCTGGACGCCCGCGCCCTGGCTGGTGTGCGGGTGGCCGCGGTGGGTCCGAAGACGGCCAGCGCGGTGCAGGCCCTGGGCATCACCCCGGAGCTGCTGCCCAAGGACGACGCCCGCAACGCCTCCGGTATCGTCGACGTGTTCCCGGCCCGCGATCCGGACCTGGACCTGGTCGACCGGGTGCTGCTGCCGCGCGCGGACATCGCGACGGAGGTCCTGGTCGAGGGGCTGTTGAAGCTGGGGTGGAAGGTCGACGACGTCGTCGCCTACCGCACCGTCCGCGCCGCTCCGCCGGCCCCGGAGATTCGCGACATGATCAAGTCCGGCGGCTTCGACGCGGTGTGCTTCACCTCCTCTTCGACCGTGAAGAACCTGGTGGGCATCGCCGGTAAGCCACACTCGCGCACCATCATCGCCTGCATCGGCCCGATGGCTGCCCAGACCGCCCGGGAACACGGGCTGCGGGTGGACGTCATGCCGGAGGTCGCCGGCGTTCCGGAGCTGGTGGATGCCCTGGCCGCCCACGTGGCGGACCTGCGAGCGAAGGGGCAGCTGCCACCGCCGCGCAAGCGTCGTCGCCGTCGGAAGAAGACGAGCGAGCAGAACGCAACGGCGAAGTAGGGGGAGAAGCCATGACACCCGTCGGCACGTGATGCCGGCGGGTTTGCGCGTCCCAGTAAGCTAGAAACATGGGAAAAGGAGTATCTGGGACGCATGATAGTCGGCGGTCGTGGCACCGGCGAGCCGGGCGCCCGGTCAACATTTGGCTGAGTCTCCTGCTGGTCGCCGGGTTCGTGCACCCCGCTTTGCCCGAATACCGCTGGGTGCTCATCCACCTGCTGACCTTGGGTGCGGTGACCAACTCCATCGTCGTGTGGTCCCAACGCTTCACCGAACAGCTGCTAGACCAGCGATGCCCGGATTCCGCTCGGCCGCGCCAGCTGAGGCGCATCTGGGTGCTCAACACAGGTATTGCGTTGACGATGATCGGTCAGCTCGGCAAGGGGGCCGAAGGTGCTTTCGATGCCGCGTTAACGATCGCGCACAGCATCACCGTCGCTGGTGCTGCGATCGTGGGGCTGAGCTTGTGCTCGCACGCACTAAGCCTGCTGCGGCAGGCTCGCAAAGCTCGAGCACACATGCAGCACAGCCTGCCGCTGGTGCCCGTCAGCGCATATATTCTTGCAGCCCTGTTCCTACCGATTGGCGCGATCGCGGGCGCACTCCTGGCAGTGGGCATGTCCTCACCGTGGCAGGAACGCCTCCTGCTGGCACACACCGCGGTGAACGTGCTGGGCTTTTTGGGCTTTGCTGCGTCCGCCAGCCTGACATTCCTCGCCCCGCAACTGCAGAGCGCGCTGGGCAGCGACAAGACACGCGACGGACGTCCTGGGGTGGGGCATGCGGCTCGGCGGCTGTGGGGCGTGATCATCCTGCAGGGGATTGGAGTCCTCAGCATCGGCGGTGGTGCGCTCCTTGACCAGCGCTTCGTGGTCCTCGGCGGGCTTGTCGCTTATGTGGCCGCCTGGGGGATCCTGTTGTCCACCTATGCCCCAGCGGTTCTGCAGGGGATCTTTAGTGGGAACGCGCCGGTGTTTGCGGGCGTGGCCATGGTGGCTGCTCCGCTGTGGCTCATCGGCGGCCTGCTGCGGCTCGCAGGTCAGATCGCCATCGGCACCCCGGCCAGCGAGGCCACGCTGCCAACGCTGGCGTTGACCGTGGGCTTTGCGGCCCAGCTGCTGCTGGGAGTAATGAGCTATCTGCTGCCGACCACGATTGGTGGCCCACGCCCCGCCGTTACCGCGGGGCTGAAGGCTTTGGATTGGGCTGGACCATTCCGCACGGTGCTGCTGAACCTGGGTTTGGCGGTGTGGCTGCTGCCGATCAGTAGCTGGCTGAAGGTTGCCGTGTCGGTGCTGACCCTCCTGCCACTCGCTCTCGTGGTGCCCCTGATTCCTAGGGCGGTTAAGGCTCAAGGCGCACGCCTGGCGGCCTTCGCGCGTGGGCGCCGAGAGACAGTGGCCGAGCGCCCCGAGAACGAGCCCGCAGAGCAACCCGGCGAGGCAACCACAGGGGTGTCAGAAAACCGCGAGAACCCGGTGGGCAGCACACGGCGCGGTGGCGTCGCCGAAGTAGCCGCTGCCATCGCGACGATTGCCCTGGTGCTCGCCAGCGGGGCAGCTCTCGGCGGATCGGGTGGCTCCACGAACACTGCTACCGATTCGCAGGTCGTCCCTACGGGCAACACCGTGCGGGTGGAGGTGTCCGCCAAGGGCATGGCTTTCCATCCCGACAGTGTCACCGTAGAGCCCGGCGACAAACTCGAACTCGTGCTCACCAACGATGACAAGCAGGACCACGACCTGAAACTCGCAACCGGGGCCGAAACGGGGCGCGTGTCCCCGGGCGACACTCGTGTGCTCGACGCCGGAATCATCAGCGCGGACGTGGAAGGGTGGTGCACCATTGCGGGGCACCGCATGCAGGGCATGACCTTCATGGTCCACACCAGCGGCGATGGCGATGCGTCACAGACTTCCGGCGGAGGAACCCGGTCGGAACACACTGCTCATGGTGCCGGCTCCGGGAGCCCAGGCGAGGAAATCCCCGATACACCGCTCGACCCGGCCTGGATGCGGGACCCGGAACTCGCACCGGCGAGCGCGAACCGCACCCACCGGATCACGATCGACGTCCAGCAGGTCCAGGGAACCCCGCACGAAGGCGGAGCCACCCGCGGTTGGTGGACCTTCAACGGCAAACCGATGGGACCAACCCTGCGTGGCAAGGTCGGGGATACCTTCGAAATCGTGCTGAAGAACTCCGGCACGATGAACCACTCCATCGACTTCCACGCGGGCATCGTCTCCCCGGATGAGCCCATGCGGGACATTGCCCCGGGGGAGCAGCTGACTTACCGTTTCACTGCAGATAACGCCGGGATCTGGATGTACCACTGCGCGACAATGCCGATGAGCTTGCACGTGGCGGCCGGCATGTTCGGCGCAGTGATCATCGATCCGCCGGACTTGGATCCGGTGGACAAGGAGTTCCTGCTGGTGCAGTCGGAGGTCTACGGCCTGGACTCAGACTCGGAGCAGCCGGTAGACGAGGAGCTCCTGCAGGCCGCCCAACCGAGCGCGGTGGTGTTTAACGGGCTGGAGAACCAGTACGTTCAGTCCCCGTTGCGCCTGGAGCCAGGGCAGCGGGCACGGTTCTGGTTGCTCAACGCTGGCCCGAATATCGCGGAGAGTTTCCATATCGTGGGGACGCAATTCCCGGTGATGTACAAGGAGGGCGCCTACACGGTGCGTAATCAGCCTTCCGGTGCTGGGCAGGCACTCGACCTTCAGCCCGCGCAGGGCGGATTCGTGGAGGCGGAATTCCCGGAGGCGGGGACGTACACCTTCGTCAACCACCGTTTTGTGGACGCCGAACGCGGCGCGACGGGGCATGTTGTGGTGAAGTAGGGGCCATGGCAGCAAAGAAGAAGCACGGCGGTTCCAGCCCAGCTGGCGGCACACCGCCGCAGGACACCCGCAACGTGGTCCCAGTGCGAGCTCTCACGGACTTCGACGGTCTTCCGGAGGCCTTCGCCCAGGGGGAGGACGTCCCGATCCTCGCGACGAGCGCGTGGGGCGGGCCCAAGGGGCAGAAGCAGCAGATCGGGCTGGCAGCCTGGGGCGAGCTGTCCGCGGTGAACGCGGCGGACCCGTTCGTGATCGCCAGCCCGCACGTGCCCAGCGAGGTTCGGCTGCACGTGCGCGGCGAGGTGGGCACCCCGGACTTTAAGGAACCGCGCGAGCCACTGCTCATCGCGGAGGCCGGTGAGGCGCTGGCCGGGGCGGAGGTGCGGCGCACGCTGCTCGGCACGATGATCCATCCGCCCGCGGAGTTGCTCGCTGAGGTGGAAGGTTCGGCGGGGCTGCGGGCCACCATTGAGGCCCTGTGGATCACGGACGAAGGCGACGAGACCGTGACCTGGGCCGTGCGCCTGGCCGACGAAGCCACCGACTAAACCCCACCCCGTAGGCTCAGTTAGCCACGGAACCCCCGCAGCCAGCCGGAACCCGTAGCCAGTCGGGACGCTGCGGGCTGGGCCAACAGTGGTGTCTGCCCCGTGGCGTACCATCGGTGCTATGTCTGAATCCGCACAGAACTCCCAGCTGCAGTTCAATATTCCCCGCCGTCCGCGCCGCCTGCGCACCAACCCGGTGATGCGCGATTTCACGGCGGAGACCAGCCTGAACCCGAGCCAGCTCGTCCTGCCGATGTTCGTCGCGGACGGCCTTAGCGAGGCAAAGCCGATCAGCTCCCTGCCTGGGGTCTACCAGCACACCACCGACTCTCTGCTGCGCGCCGTCGAGGAAGCCGCGGAGGCGGGCGTGGGTTCCATCGACCTCTTCGGTGTTCCGCTGGACGAGGATAAGGACGCCACCGGGTCCGTGGGCGTGGACCCGGAGGGGATCCTGAACAAGAACCTCCGCGCGATCCGCGAGGAGTTCGGCAACGACATCCTCGTCATGGCCGATACCTGCCTCGACGAGTTCACCGACCACGGCCACTGCGGGGTGCAGGGCGAGGACGCCTTCGGCCAGCAGATCGTGGACAACGACGCCACCCTGGAGCAGTACGCCGCCCTCGCGGTCGCCCAGGCGGATGCTGGCGCCCACATCGTTAGCCCGTCCGGAATGATGGATGGCCAGGTCGCGGTCATCCGCGCGGCCCTGGACGCCTCCGGCCACGAGGACGTCTCCATCATGGCCTACTCCGCGAAGTACGCCTCCGCCTTCTACGGCCCGTTCCGCGAGGCCGTCGGCTCCAGCCTGACCGGCGACCGCCGCACCTATCAGCAGGACCCCCGCAACCGCCGGGAATCCCTGCTGGAGACCCAGATGGATATCGACGAGGGCGCGGACATGGTGATGGTCAAGCCCGCGATGCCGTACCTGGACGTGCTGCGGGAGGTCGCGGACATGTCCCCGGTTCCGGTGGCCGCTTATCAGGTGTCCGGTGAATATGCGATGATCAGTGCAGCAGCCCAGAACGGTTGGATCGATCTGGAGCCGGCGATCATGGAGTCCCTGACGGGGATTCGCCGCGCCGGTGCGGACATCATCCTGACCTATTGGGCAACGACCGTCGCGAAGATGCTGCGCGGCTAGCCGAAGGATGTGCCGACAATCCCGCTGATTGTCGGCACGTATTTTCTCCCCACAACCCCTTGATCTGCGATTTATGAGCAATTCTTCTTCTCCCACTCCCTCCGGGCAGTCCCGTCCGCCGCGGCCGCGCGGCCAGCAGGGCCGGCAATGGGAGGCCAGCCCCGATAACGGGCACATCCCCGGCTACCCCAAGCCGGAGGACGGCGGCCCGGTCGGACCCGGTTGGAACAACCCTCAGGGGCGGGACAATCAGTGGCAGTCTGGCAATGGCTCTAAGAATCAGGGAAGCCCGAACCCGGGCACGCCCCCGGAGCTGCCGAAGCCACCGAAGGTGGGCCGCCCGGATGGCCTGGCGCCGAGCCTCAAGGGGGCCCCGGAGAACGTCCGCCTGGGCGTGCGCGCCTGGCTGGCGGTCAGCGGCCTGCAGATCCTCTACGCCCTGGTCCAGTTCGCCGCGAACTTGAGCGACGACCGCGACCTGCGCCGCACCGTCACCAAGACGATCGAGGAGGGGGCCGGTGTTCCCGACGAGGTGACGGAGAACGTCTCCATCGACACCCTCGTCCTGGGCACGAATGCCCTGACGACCGCCTGGCTCATCATCGCTGCCCTGATCTGCGCGTGGCTCACGCTGCGCGCCGGGCGCGGCGCGGTGTATTCCCGCATGTTCCTCAACGTGGGCTCGGTCTACCTCATGCTCACCGCGGTGCTGATGAGCCTGTCCTCCGGGCCGTCGACGATGGCGGTGGGCTTCGTCCTCGCCCTCGGCGTGCTCAGCATCCTGGCCGGCGTGACCGCGGGTGTGGGCATGTGGTTCATGTCCCGCCCCGGCAACGAGGAGTGGTTCGGCATCCCGAGCCGCGAAGAGGTCGAGCGCTACGCCGAGGAATACGAGAAGACTCGCCGCGAACGCGATAAGCACAAGGGCGGAAAGAAGTCTCGCCTCCCCTGGGGGAAGCCCCAGGATGAGAACGCCGATAGCGAAGATAAGGCCTAAGCTGAGCCGATGGCTGGAAAATTCTCCACACCCCAACCCGGGCGAGGCGACGATATCCAGGAACTCGACCTGGCTATCGCGCAGGCCCGCACCGCGGCCGAAGCGGCCGGCGTGGACGTCGAACATTTCGACGCCGAAGAACACAGCAACGTGCTCAGCACGGGCAACGGACTGACGTCCTACGCCTTTCACCTGGAAAACCTGGAGTCGGCGGCGCAGGCGACCTCCCTGGAATACGAGCTCAACGCCATCGACGGGGTCGAGGCCGTGGTGGTGTACTCCGCCAACATGGTGTGGATCTCCGCGCTGGATAGCGTGCGGCCCGATGAGGTGCAGCGCCACCTCGAAGATGCCGGGATCCGCGGGCACCTCACCGCCTCCTCGCTGCGCCGCCGCGCCACCCGCCTGACGAAGCAGGACGCGCGCATCCGTTCCCGCCGCGAATCCGCCCGAGAGCGCGCCATCATGGCCGCCCGGCGCCGCAAGCAGGGGGCGGGGGCGCGCCGCCGTGGGGAGGCCCGCGCCGGTGAGGTGCTGCACACCGCCCGCGAGCTGGTGACCGCCTGGCGGCTCATCATCGCGGTCGTCTTCGGCCTGCCTGTCGTGGCGATGCAGATGATCCCCTCCCTGCAGTTCGACTGGTGGCAGTGGGTGTGCCTGGCGCTGTCCACGGTCGTGGTCGGCTGGTCGGCCTGGCCCTTCCACCGCGCGATGGTCGCTGGTGTGCGTCGCAGCATGTCCGCCCTCGACGGGGCGAGCAGCTTGGCGATCCTGCTGGCCTACGGCTTCTCCGTGCTCTCCCTGATCACGACTTCCGCCTCTGACCCGACGTGGCGGGCCAGCACCGTGTGGCTGGCCCGTACCTGGTCCGATCCGAGTTTCGAGGGCGCCATCTTTTTCGACGTCGCGTGTGGCGTGACGATCCTGCTGCTCTTCGGTCGCCTGCTGTCCCGCCGGAACCAGATCCGCACCCGGTCCGTGCTGGCGGTGCTGCAACCGCCGAAGAACGAGCCGATCACCGTCATTCGGAAGAACAAGTCGGAGAAGAAGGTCATCTCCACCGCGGAGATCAGGCGTGGCGATGACGTCCTGCTTGGAACGGGCATGACGTGCCCGGTGGACGGCGAGGTCATCAGCGGTCGCGGGGTCGTGGACATGGGGCCGGTCGGGGGAGTGGACCGCAAGAAGGAGCTCGTGGTCGGCGACCGGATTTACGCCGGGGCGACGAATCACGGGCAGATGCTCAAGGTGCGCGCCTACGCCACCGGCTCGCACACCCGCTTGGCCGCGATGGGGCGTTGGTTCAACCACGCCGCGCAGGATGAGAACCGGATGGCACAGATCACGAACCGCTCGGCGAGCCTGCTGGTGCCGTGGGCTTTCGCCATCGCGGTGGTGAACTTCTGTATGTGGCTGATCTTCAACGGTTCCCTGGACGCGGCTGTGGCCACCAGCCTTTCCGTCCTCGCGGCGGTGGGGCCGGTGGCGCTGGCCCTCTCTGCGCCGCTGGCTCTGCGCTTGGGCCTGGCTCGGGCGGCGAACTACGGCATGCTGCTGCGCGATAGCGCGACGATCCACCGACTCTCCGGCGTGGACTCGATCATCTTCAACCGGCTGGGAACGCTCACCCGGGCGCCGATGAACGTGGTGAACGTGACGGCCGTCCACGGTGAACACCCGGAGTTGGTGCTGCGTGTCGCGGCTTCGCTGATGATGGAGTCCGAGCACGCGGTCTCCAAGGCGATTGTCCGCGCAGACCGCGAGACCCGCGACGCGAACTCCGGCTTCGACACCATTCCCGTGTGGCTGGAAACCGGCGAGGTGAAGGTGAACGCCGAGGGCACGTTCGTGGGCTCCATCGACGTCCCGGTTCCGCCGAAGGGGAAGAACTATATGGACGTGGTGCGCCGCGACCGCCACGAGCTGCCGGCCTCCCCGGAGCTGACGGATGACGAGAACGTCCGTCGCGTCACCGCCCGGGTCTGGCGCCCGAAGGACCTGGGCGAGGTCCGCGACCCGCACCTGGCCTCCGCGGCGCTGTCCGGCGGCAGCCCCGTCGTCGTGTCCTGGAAGGGTAAGGACCGCGGCGTCATCAACGTCGCCGATGCTTTTAAGGACGACGCCGCCCTCGCGATCGAGGAGCTGGAATCCATGGGCGTGGAGACGCTGATGATGTCCCGCGACATGTACCCGGTGGCCCGCCACCTCGCGGATTCCATCGGGGCGTCCACGGTGCTGGCCGGTGTGGTGCCGGGCAAGAAGGCCAAGGCTGTGCGCGGCGTGCATGCCCGTGGGCACCGAGTGGCGATGGTCGGCGACCAGGATTCGATCGGCGCGCTGCGGGTAGCGGATGTGGGCATCCTCATGGGTTCCCCGAGCCGGACGGACGCCGATAGCGCGGACGTGGTCCTGCTGCGCGACGACGTCATGGCGATCCCCACTCTGATTAACTTCGTCCGCCACGTGCGCAATACCGTGGACTGGAATGTGTGGCTGGCCTGGGCGTATAACGCCATTGCGATCACGCTGGCGGTGGCGGGTGTGATGAACCCGATGGCCGCCACGGTGGTCATGCTGCTGAGCTCCACCATGATCGAGTGGCGCAGCTCCCGCATCCTGCGTCACAACTACAACGCCGCCACGATGCGGCACACGCACACCTGGCAGGGCTGGGTCGAGCGGCTGCGTAGCCGCCGGGAGCGCCGCCGTCGGGCGGAGCAGCGCGAGCAGTTCGTGGAGAGCGCACGCCTGAGCGCCACGGAGGATGGCCGCGAACTGCAGGAGCACATCACCGGCCCCGGCGTCGCCGGCCGCTAGTGCTCGTCGGCTGCTAGGGGTCGAGATGTTCGCGCGCTGGGCTGTTCGCGCGCCGGGTGAACAGCCGCGCCCGGCGCAGTCGGCTTGCTAGGCCAGAGGCCTGCTGGCCAGGCGGGCCCACGGGCCAGCAGGGGTGTCCGGGGCCATCGGTAGGATGAGGGCGTAGTGCATTAAACCGACGAGGAATCTTCACAAGAAAGGGCTATGTAGGCGATGGCTTCGACCAACACCAACGTCAACGCGGCAGCCGAGGAGCGCCACCACGAGAGCGCGGCGGCGATGGAGCGGGCACGCCGCTTCATCCCAGGGGGTGTGAACTCCCCGGTGCGTGCCTTCGGCTCTGTCGGCGGGACCTCCCCGTTTATCACCTCCGCCTCCGGCTCCCAGCTGCACGATGCTGACGGCCTGTCCTACGTGGACCTGGTGTGCTCCTGGGGGCCGATGATCCACGGGCACGCCCACCCGGAGATCGTCGAGGCCGTGAAGTCGACAGCCTCCCGCGGCCTGTCCTTCGGCGCCCCGACCTCACTGGAGGTCGACCTGGCTGAGGAGATCGTCAACCGCACGAGCGTGGAGAAGGTTCGCCTGGTCAACTCCGGCACCGAGGCCACCATGTCCGCCGTGCGCCTGGCCCGTGGCTTCACCGGCCGCGACAAGATCCTGAAGTTCGAGGGCTGCTACCACGGCCACGTGGACTCCCTGCTCGTCGCCGCTGGCTCTGGCGTGGCAACCTTCGGCCTGCCGGACTCTCCGGGCATCACCAAGGCCGCCGCCAGCGATACCGTCGTGGTGCCGTACCGCGACATCGAGGCCGTCAAGAAGGCATTTGCGGAGAACGAGGGCCAGATCGCCGCCATCATCCCCGAGGCCACCCCGGGCAACATGGGCACCGTTTCCTCCATCACCGCGGACGGCACCAGCTTCAACGCCCAGCTCAAGGAGATTGCGCACGCTAACGGCGCGCTGCTCATCGTCGACGAGGTCATGACCGGCTTCCGCGTGGGCTACCAGGGCTGGTTCGGCAAGGACGGCGTGGCCGGCGACCTCACGACCTTCGGCAAGGTCGTCTCAGGTGGCCTGCCCGCCGCGGCCTTCGGTGGCCGCGCCGAGATCATGGACCACCTGGCCCCGGTCGGCCCGGTGTACCAGGCGGGCACCCTCTCCGGTAACCCGGTCGCGATGGCCAGCGGGCTGGCGTCGTTGAAGCTGGCGGACGAGGAGGCCTACCGCACCCTGGACGCCAACGCCGAGCGTCTGATCGGGCTGATCACCGAGGCGCTGGACCGCGAGTCGGTTGAGCACCACATCCAGCGCGCTGGGACGATGTTCTCCGTGCGCTTCGCGGGCGGCGAGGGCACCAACTTCGGGGAGATGAAGGCCGCGGAGACTTTCCGCTACCCGGCCTTCTTCCACGAGCTGCTGGACAACGGCATCTTCGCCCCGCCGAGCGTGTTCGAGACCTGGTTCGTCTCCACCGCGCTGACGGACGCGGACTTCGAGCGTTTCGAGGCCGCCCTCGTGCCAGCCGCGAAGGCAGCCGCCGCCGCGGAGGCTTAGGCGCAGGCCGGGTCGGCCGGTAAGCTCGACAAGCATGACAACCATCGTGCATTTGGTTCGCCACGGCGAGGTCCACAACCCAGATCGGATCCTCTACGGTCGCCTCCCCGGCTACCGGCTTTCCGCCCGGGGCGAGAACATGGCTCATGCCACGGCCGCCGACCTGGCCGACCACCACGTCACCCACCTGGTGGCCTCCCCGCTGCAGCGCGCACAGGAGACGGCCCGGCCCTTCGCCGAGAAACTCGGCCTGGAGATCCAGACCGATGAGCGGGTCATCGAGGCGGGTAACGACCTCGAAGGTCTGCATATCAAGGGGGTGCGCTCCGCGCTGTGGAACCCCAAGCGCTGGCACATGCTGCGCCGCCCGGCCGAGCCGAGTTGGGGTGAGCCCTATACCGAGATCCGCGACCGCATGTGGGAGGCCGTGGAATCCGCCCGCGCTGCCGCCCGCGGCTCCGAGGCCGTGATCGTGAGCCACCAGCTGCCGATCGTGATGATCCAGCGCGACGTGCGCGGCCAGAAGTTGGCCCACAACCCGGCCGCCCGCCAGTGCAACCTCGCCAGCGTGACTTCCCTGATCTTCGAGGGCAAGGAGCTGGTGGACATGATCTACTCCGAGCCCGCAGCCGATATTTAACGGGTCGCAACCCGAGCGAATAGCAGCAGAAAGGTAGGTAGGCCCCATGTCGCGACGAGGCGCCCATCTGAGGAGCACCCGTCCCAATCTCCGCTCGCGCAGCCGCGCCGCACTGGCCGCGCTGCTCACCGCCGCCATCTCCCTCGGCGGGCTCACCGCCTGCGGGGAGGGCGCGACCGGCGACGATGCCGTCGCGGTCGGTGGCACCTTCGAGTTCGTCTCCCCAGGCGGGCAGACCTCCATCAGCTACCCGCAGGAGGAGCGTAAGGAAGTCGCCAACCTCACCGGCGAGTCCCTCATGGAGGAAGGTGAGCAGATCAACCTGGAGGACTACGCCGGCAAGGCCGTCGTCCTGAATACGTGGGGCCAGTGGTGCGGGCCGTGCCGCTCCGAGGCGGATGACCTGGAGCGCGTCCACGAGAAGCTGGAAAAGCGCGGCGACGGCACCGTCTTGGGCATCAACGTCCGCGACCCGTCGCGGGAGAAGCCGAAGAACTTCGTGCGCACCTACGGCATCACCTACCCCTCCATCTACGACCCACCGTTCAAGTCCGCGCTGCGGCTGGGTGGTATCCCGGCGTCCGTCGTCCCGACGACGATCGTGCTGGATAAGCAGCACCGTCCGGCCCACATCTTCCTCAAGGAAATCACCGACGATGAACTGTGGAAGGTTCTGGAGCCCATCCTCAACGAGGATGACGGAGCCGCAGCTGGGGAGGGAGCTTAAGTGCTGAGCCCGGAGCAGGCTGTGTTCACCCTGGCTGCGGGGGACATCGGCCAGCGTTTCGCGGATACGGTCTCCGCCGGTCCGCTGGTTCTCGCGCTGCTGGCGGCAGCGCTGGCAGGCCTGGTCTCCTTCGCATCGCCGTGCGTGATCCCGCTGGTGCCGGGCTATATCTCTTATCTCGCGGGCGTGGCCGGCGCGGATACCGAGTTCACCGAGCAGGGCACGAAGGTCGCGAATAAGAAGGGGCGAGTGGGCGCTGCGGCGCTGCTGTTCGTCGCCGGTTTCACAGTGATCTTCTTACTCGCCACGGTCACGGTCTTCGGCCTGATCAGCACCCTGATGATCAACCAGCAGCTGCTGATGCGCATCGGCGGCGCGGTGACGATCCTCATGGGCGTGGTCTTCATGGGCTTCATCACCCCGCTGCAGGCCGACACCCGGATGGCGCCGAAGCGCTGGACGACCCTGGCGGGAGCCCCGCTGCTCGGCGGGATCTTCGCCTTGGGTTGGACGCCCTGCCTGGGCCCCACGCTCGCGGCGATCATCTCCGTCTCCGCGGGAACCGAGGGCACGACCGCCGCGCGCGGGGTGCTGCTGATCATCGCCTACTGCATTGGCTTGGGTTTGCCGTTCATCCTGCTGGCCCTGGGCTCGCGCCGGGCGCTGGCAGGCGTTGGCTTCCTGCGCCGCCATTCCCGCAGCATCCAGGTAGCCGGCGGCATCCTCCTGGTGATTGTTGGGATTTTGCTGCTCACCGGGCAGTGGGCAATATTTGTGGAGTGGATCCGGGACGCGTTCATCAGTGATACAACGTTGCCGATCTAACGGGTGAGTAGAGCGTGTGCGAGAAGAACGTGAAAGGGCATTCTCATGACTGAGCACAAGGCCGGTACGAAGCCAGGCGGCGGGAAGAACCCCGCTCGGCTGATTCTGGCCCTGCCCAAGCGTGGGTGGCAGTGGCTGACCAAGATGAAGACGGCCCTGGTGCTGCTCTTCCTATTGGCTCTTGCTGCGATTCCCGGCGCCCTGCTGCCGCAGCGCTCGCTGAACCGGGACAAGGTGGCCGACTACATCGCCGCCAACGGTAAGACCGCCGAGGTCTTCGACAAGCTGGGCCTGTTCGATGTCTTCAGCTCCTCGTGGTTCATGGCGATCTACGTGCTGCTGTTCATCTCGCTCGTGGGCTGCATCCTGCCACGCAGCTGGGATCACTACCAGGCGCTGCGCTCCACCCCACCGCGGGCGCCGAAGGTGCTCACGCGGATGCCGAACCACATCTCCGGCACCGTGGACACCGACCCGGAGGCGATGAAGGAGCTGCTGCGCCGCGAGTTCAAGGGCTGGCACATCGCGGAAACCTCCGCTGAGGACGACCGCGCGGGTCGTTGGTCCATTTCTGCGGAGCGCGGTTATCTGCGTGAGTTCGCGAACCTCGTCTTCCACCTGGCCCTGGTGGGCATCCTCGTGGCCGTCGGCGTCGGCCGACTCAGCTACTACGAGGGTCAGGCGATCATCATCGCTGATACGGAGAACTCCGAGTTCTGTAACTCCGCGGTCGGTAACTTCGACTCCTTCCGCAACGGGCAGCTCTTCGACGGCACCGGCCTGCACCCGTTCTGCATCAACGTCAAGAACTTTAAAGCGGAGTATCTGCCCAACGGGCAGGCGGTGGACTTCGAATCGGACATTGATTACGCCGTCGGTGACGCTGCTTACGAGCCGCACGAGAAGTGGGAAAAGACCACCCTGAAGGTCAACCACCCGCTGCGCCTGGAGGGCGATCGCATCTACCTGCAGGGGCACGGCTACGCGCCGACCTTCACGATCAAGTGGCCGAACGGTGAGACGGTGACGGAAACCACGCAGTTCCGCCCGGACGACCTGATCAACTTCCTCTCCTCGGGTGCGATGCGCTGGGACCCGCCGGCAGATATGTTCGACACGGAGCTGGAGCGTCGCAATAACCAGGTCGCCATCCAGGGGCTATTCGCCCCCACCGCGGAGTTCACCGGTGAGAAGGGCGCGCTGCTGACCTCCCGCTACCCGGCGATGACGGACCCGGCGGTGGCCATCGACGTCTACCGTGGCCAGACGGGGCTGGACGCTGGCTCCGCGCAGTCCGTCTTCTCCCTGCACCCAGAGCAGATGCACAACGGCCTGCTGGAGAAGCTGGACCGCGTGAACCTGCGCGTCGGCGAGAAGGTGACCCTGGACGACGGCACCGAGATCACCTTCGACGGCGCCAAGGAGTTCATCAACATCCAGATCGGCCACGATCCGAGCCTGTACTGGGTATTCATTTTCTCCATGCTGATGCTGGGATCCCTGGTGGTGTCTCTGGCGATTAAGCGCCGCCGCCTGTGGGTGCGCCTGGCGCCTCGGGAGGACGGCCAGCCGGGAACCGTGGTCGAGATCGCGGGTCTGGCGCGCACCGACTCCGCCGGTTGGGGTGCGGAATTCAGCCGCACCGCGGAGCGCATCCTGGGCCTCGAGGAGGAGGACCTGGACGATGAGCACAACGTTTCCAGTGGTAGCTGGGAAGAGGATTTCGGCGACGGGCTTGACGAGCAGCTCCGCGATCGCTAAATCGTTTTTGCTGGTCGCTGCCACTATCCGGCGCCGTTGGAGTGTTGGATTTCCCGCTAGGCAGGGATAATCTTAGATGTGCAAGAGATGCGCCTTAGTCGGCGTATGCCTTTAGTCCGTTGAGGAATCGAAATAATCCATGCAGATTAATCAAGATCTCGCGCTGTTTTCTGACCTGGCGTACAAGACCACGGTGGTGCTGTACCTGCTCGCCCTGGCGGTGTCCTTGTTCTACTACGGGCTGGTCCGCCTGGCGAACGACGCTCGCCGTGAGCGCGCCCGGGTGCTGAAGAACGAGGCGACGCCGCAGGAGGCGAAGCGTCGCCAGAAGGTGGCGGTGGGTGCTGGTGCACCCGGTGCGGCCACCACCGACGTCGCTGCCGATGAGGTCGGGGACGACGGCGCGGCAGACGTCTCCGGCATCGCGACCTCCTCTCTGGACGAGGAGAACCTGCCGGCGGGGCTGCGCGCCGAGACGATTCTGCAGCGCGTGAACCGCGCGGATACCTTCGGTGGGATTACCCAGGCGCTGGTGTGGCTGGCCATCGCCGTGCACGCCGCATTCCTGGTGCTGCGTGGCATGTCCGCGAACCGCTTCCCGTGGGGCAACCTCTTCGAGTACGTCGCGGTCGTCACCCTGTTCGCCATGGTGGCCGCAGCTGTGGTGATCAACCGCCGCTCGATGCGCGTGATGTGGCCGTGGGTGCTGACCCCGGTGACCCTGCTGCTGTTCTACGGTGGCACGAAGCTCTACGCGGAGACCGCCCCGGTCGTCCCGGCCCTGCAGTCCAACTGGTTCGTCATCCACGTCTCCACCGTCTCCATCGGTGGCGGCATCGGTCTGCTCTCCGGCATGGCTTCCCTGATGTACCTGCTGCGCCGCTGGCACCCGAAGGGGCAGGAAAAGGGCTTCTTCGGAGCCATCGCCTCCCCGCTGCCGGATGCCTCCAAGCTGGACGCCCTGGCCTACCGCAGTGCGATCTGGACCCTGCCGATCTTCGGCCTGGGCATCATCTTCGGCGCGATCTGGGCCGACGCCGCCTGGGGCCGCTTCTGGGGCTGGGACCCGAAGGAGACGGTCTCCTTCATCACCTGGATCCTCTACGCCGCCTACCTGCACGCCCGCGCAACCCCGGGCTGGCGTGGCACCAAGGCTGCCTGGATCAACGTCATTGCTTTCGCGACGATGGTCTTCAACCTCTTCTTCATCAACATGGTGGTCTCCGGCCTGCACTCCTACGCTGGCCTGAACTAAACCACCGCCTAGAAACCACGCTTGGAGTGTGACGCTTCCTCGTGACCGCTCAAACCGCTAACCAAGCGGCAGCGCCCCACCGCCGGTTGACCCACGTGCTGGTCACCGGCGGTGCCGGTTTTATTGGGGCGAACTTCGTCCACCGCACGCTGGCCACCCGCCCGGATGTGCACGTGCACGTCGTGGACGCGATGACCTATGCCGCCAACCCGCTGAACCTGTGCACCACGGACGGTACCCCGTTGGAGGATGCCTATCCGGGGCGTTTCCGATTCACGCAGCTGGACCTCGCGGACCGGGATGCGGTGCTCGCCCTGGTCGACGAGGTCGCCGCCGAGGTTCCGGACGCCGACGCGCTGGCCATCGTCCACTTCGCGGCGGAGTCGCACAACGATAATTCCCTGCTGGACCCGGCGCTGTTCGTGCGCAGCAACGTGGATGGGACGGTGCACCTCGCCGAGGCTGCGGTGCGCCACGGCGTCTACCTGCACCACGTCTCTACCGATGAGGTCTTCGGGGACCTGGCGCTGGACGATCCGCAGCGCTTCACTCCGGCAACCCCGTACCAGCCCTCCTCGCCCTACTCGGCGTCCAAGGCGGCGGCTGACCACATGGTGCGCGCCTTCGTCCGCAGCCTGGAGCTGAAGGCCACGATCAGTAACTGCTCGAATAACTACGGGCCACGCCAGCACCCGGAGAAATTCATTCCGCGTCAGATCACCGGCCTGCTGCAGGGGCAGCGGCCACGGCTGTACGGCAAGGGGGATAACGTCCGCGACTGGATCCACGTCGACGACCACAACGACGCGGTCTGGGCGATCCTGGAGCGTGGCGAGCTGGGGCAGACCTACCTCATCGGTGCGGACGGGGAGCGCAATAACCTGCAGGTTGTGCGGGACCTCTTGGCGGCCTTCGGTCGCGAGTCGGATGACTTCGACTGGGTGAGCGACCGGCCGGGCCACGACCGCCGCTATGCGATCGACCCGTCCTCGATGGAGGGCCTGGGCTGGCAGCCGCGATACACGGACTTCGCCGCGGGCCTGGCGGCGACGATCGACTGGTACCGGAACAACCAGCAGTGGTGGGAGGAGACCCGCGCGGCGGCGGAGCGCCGCTATGGGCAAACGGAAAAGCTGCTGGGATAGAAAAGCCCCGCAAGCTCGTGGCTTGCGGGGCAGGTAGGCGGCGGGTTTTAGAGCTCGGCGTCCGCGAGGTTACGCGGGGTGCGCAGCAGCGCGACAACGGAGATCAGGCAGATCACCATCAGGTAGATGCCGACCGTCCACACCATCCCGGTGCGGTTGAAGAGCATCTGGGAGATCATCGGGGCGAAGGCGCCACCCAGGATGGAGCCCAGGGCGTAGGCCACGGACACGCCGGAGAAGCGTACCTCGCGGGGGAACATCTCCGCGTAGAGGGCGGACTGCGGGCCATAGGAGAGGGCCAGGCCCGGGATGAACAGCAGCATGCCGATGCCGAAGATCCACAGCGAGCCGGAGTCGATGAGGAACCACACAGGCACCGCGATCACGATGAGCATGCCGTAGCCCCAGAGGAAGGTCTGCACGCGTCCAATGCGGTCGGAAAGGCCGCCGGAGTACATCGTCAGCGCGATCCACGCCAAGGCGGCGATGACCACACAGAGGAACACGCTGACCTGGTCGTGGCCCAGCTCCTTCGTGGCGTAGGAGCCCATGAAGGCGATGATCATATAGCCGGAGGCGTTGTTACCGGAGAAGATCAGCGCCGCACGGATCACGAGGCGCCAGTGATCGCGCAGCAGCACACCCAGCGGGGCGCTGGACTCGGCGGCGCGCTCGCGCATCTCCTGGAACACCGGGGACTCCGCGACCTTGGCGCGCACGATGACACCCACGATGACCAGCACGAAGCTCAGCAGGAACGGGATACGCCAACCCCAGTCGAGGTAGGCCTCCTGCCCGATGATCGCGGTGATGACGAGCAGCACCACGGTGGATAGCGCCAGACCGGTGGGCACGCCGATCTGCGGGTAGGAGCCGAAGTGGCCGCGGCGGCCCTTCGGGGCGTGCTCCACGGCGAGCAGCGCGGCCCCGCCCCATTCGCCGCCCGCGGACAGGCCCTGCAGGATGCGGAGGAAGACGAGCAGCAGGGGAGCGGCGATGCCGATGGCCGCAAAGGTCGGGAGCACGCCGATCAGGGTGGTGGCCACACCCATGAGGATCAGGGTGCCGGCGAGCACCTTCTTGCGCCCGATGCGGTCGCCCAGGTGGCCGGCGATGGCGGCGCCGAGAGGGCGGAAGAGGAAGCTGATGCCCAGCGATGCCCAGGCGAAGACCTGCGCGAGGCTGGGGTTATCGCTGCTGGCGGGGGCGAAGAACTGCGTACCGAACACGAGGCCGGCGGCTTGAGCGTAGATGAAGAAGTCGTACCACTCGATGGTCGTGCCGACGAGGGTGGCGCCAAGAATGCGCCGGTCTTCTGAACGGTTGGGAGAATCCATGCGCTGAAAGTTAGCAAAGGCTAAACACTTCGGGGAAGTTATGGAAAAATTCGCGCGTGCGACAGCGCGGGAGCGCGGCCTGGCGCGCACCGCACCGGCTGTCTGTCCGGGCCGGGCGCTAAAGTATGGGCTATGAGTACCGCAGAGCTGCCTGTTGACTTGCGTCCCCTGGACTCGGCCACCGAGCCGGCCATCGTCGACCTTCCCATCGCCGGTGCCTGGCTCTTCGCCCCACGGGTTTTCGGGGACGCTCGGGGCAGCTTCCACGAGGGCTTCCGCGCCGCCCAGTTCACCGAGCATCTGGGATACCCCTTCGACGTCGCGCAGGCGAACGTCTCCCGCAGCAGCAGGGACGTCGTTCGGGGCATCCACCTGGCCGAGGTACCGCCGGGGCAGGCAAAGTTCGTCAGCTGCCTGGCCGGGGAGGTGGTCGACGTGCTGGTGGACTTGCGGGTCGGTTCCCCGACCTTCGGCAAGCACGTCAAGGTCGCCCTCAGCGAGGAGAATAACTACGCGGTGCACGTGCCGATCGGGGTGGGGCACGGCTTCGTCGCCCGCTCCGAGACCGCGGTGCTGAACTACCTGGTCACCGAGGCTTATAACCCGGACCGGGAGTTCGGAGTGGACCCCTTCGACCCGGAGTTGGGCATCGACTGGGGCGTGGACCGCGCCGATGCGGTTCTTTCCGATAAGGACGCCGCCGCCCCGGCCCTCGCAGAGGTTCACGCGCGCTTGGCTGATTGGCAGGAGGCGCGTGGCTGGGAGCAGGAGCTGCGCCGGGAGTGGTCCGAGGCTCTCGACTTCGCCGATAGCTACGGCGAGCACGGGGAGGGCTAGTTCACCATGCGCGGAATCATTCTGGCCGGTGGCACCGGCTCGCGGTTGTGGCCCATCACCTTTAGCGTGTCCAAGCAGCTCGTGCCGGTCTACGACAAGCCGATGATCTACTACCCGCTGTCCACGCTGATCTTGGCGGGGATCACCGAAATCCTGGTGATCACCACCGAGCGCGATGAGCGGGCCTTCCAGGAGCTGCTGGGGGATGGCAGCCGCTTCGGCGTGAGCATCGAGTACGCCACGCAGGAAGCCCCGCGTGGGCTGGCGGAGGCCTTCATTATCGGTGAGGAGTTCATTGGGGACGAGCCGGTCGCGCTGGTGCTGGGCGACAATATCTTCTACGGCTCGGGTCTAGGCACCCAGCTGCGCCGCTTTAACGAGCCGGATGGCGGGGTGATCTTCGGCTACGCCGTCGCCGACCCCACCGCCTACGGGGTGGTGGATTTCGATGAGACCGGCAAGGCGATCTCCATCGAGGAGAAGCCCGCCACGCCGTGTTCCCCATACGCGGTGCCGGGGCTGTACTTCTATGGCCCGGACGTGGTGGATATCGCCAAGCAGCTTCAGCCCTCCGAGCGCGGCGAGCTCGAAATCACTGGCATCAACCAGGCATACCTGGAACAGGGGAGGCTGCACGTGGAAGTGCTGCCCCGTGGTACCGCCTGGCTGGACACTGGCACGATCGACGATCTCAACGGTGCCAGCGACTTTGTTGGCGCGATCGAGAAGCGACAGGGCCTGAAGGTCGGCTGCCCCGAGGAGGTCGCGTGGCGCATGGGGCTGATCAGCGATCAGCAGCTGCGGGATAACGCCGACGCGCACGGGTCCAGCCCCTATGGTCAATACCTGAGGCAATTGTGCGCCCAGGCGGAATGGGAAAAGTGAGGTAACGAGAATGACAGAGCAGCAGGACGGCTTTTCTTCCGGGAACTTCCAACCCATCGGCAAGCTGAGCGCGGAGGACATCCGCACCGGCAACATCGACCGGGCGGAAGTAGCGCACGACTACACCCGCGAGGACCTGCGCCCGGAGACCCTGCCGATCTTCATCAAGCTGATCTGGCAGGACCTGGCCTGGGAGAACATCCTTCTGCCGAAGCAGGGCATGGACCACGCCGTCATCCTGCTCGAGGGAGTGCGCAGCGACGAGGGAGAGTTCGCGGACATGGTCCCGAACCGCGTCATCGTCCGCGCACCCTACACCGAGGCCTACCGCCTGCAGGCCTCTCGGGAATCCGGGGTGATCGCGGCGTTGGGGCACCGTTCCAACGCCCGCCTGCCGCAGACGGTACGCCAGGCCCACGTGCCGCGCCGCTTCACCGGCAACCAGCGTCGCATCCGGGTGACCCTGCTGTCCGTCATCGACGGCACCCCGCTGGACGCGAACGTCTGGCAGCAGATGAACGCCGAGCAGCAGGAACTCGTCGTCGAACAGCTGGGCAGCCTGCTGGCGGCGATGCACACGATGAACTCCAGCCTCCCGCCGGCCAGCAACCTCGAGAGCTGGTGGGCCGACGGCCCGGGGCAGAGTAACGCGACGGGTGCCCACGAGGTCGGCGGGGTGCCGATCAGCCCGGCCACCGAGGGGGAGCAGCACGGGCTGAACTACACGGAACGCACCCTGCCGGGCAAGCACGAGGTGATGCGCCGCCGCATGGTTGAGGTTCTGAAACCTGAGCTCTCGGCGGCGGAGTACACCCGCGCCGAAGGGATCATGGCCGAGATGGACGACATGCTGGCCCGCACGGACCTGCGGCGCTGCCTCACCCACGGCGACCTCTCGCGGGAGCACCTGCTGTGGCTACCCGACCAGGGCGTAGGCGTGCTGGACTTCTCCGACATGACGGTGGGGGACCCGGCGCTGGACTACGCCCACTTCGAGATGATCGCGCCGGGGCTGACGAAGCGGATCTTTGACCACGCCGGGGTGACCGCGGAGGACGTGGCAGATCCGCAGGTGGTCTTCGAAGACGAGGACCTGCTGGAACGGGCGAAGCTCTACAAGCGCTGGGATAACCTTTTCCTGCTCATCGACCACTACCGCACGGGGCGTTCCCCGCGGATCGAGATTTAAACGGGCCGGGCGCTAGCCCTGGGCGGGTGGGTCCTGCTGGTCCTCGTCCCGCTGGCGGCGGAGGCGCTCCCGCTCCTCGCGCTGAGCCTCCTCCTCAGCCAGGCGTTCCTGTTCGCGGCGTTTCTTGAAACGCTCCTTCTCGATATTCCACAGGAAGTCCGGGTCGTCGTCCGGCCCCTTCGCCCGCGGCTGTTGCTCGAGCTGCTTATTCTGCCGGCGCCCCAGCTGGCCTACTGCAGGCGTGTTGCCGCTGCCCGGCCCGAAGGCTTTCCACAACATCACGATCGTGATGATGACCAGGATCAGGATAATGAGGCGACCCAAGGGTGCGATGCTCCTTCAAGGCAGAAAAATTCGGTGAAATGTCTTCCCCCGACTCTAGCCACCTCATGGGGTTAGTGGGTAGAGGAAAAGTGGCGGGGATACGGCGGCGGGCCGGGGTGACGTCCTAAAAATGAAGCGCAATTGGTGCCTAGCGAAGCAGTGACCGTAGGCTGGACGGCGTGACTAATAAGCAGAATCCGCAAGACCCATCCCAGGTTGAACCATCGCTGCCGGGGCCTCCCGGGCAGAAGCCGAAGCTCGGCTCGAAGGCCTGGCGGGACGTCCTGCTATACGGATTCCTGCGGCTGGTGCTGTTCCTGGTGCTGACGTTCGTGATCCACTCGATCGTGATTCTGCTGGGGATGGCGAACTTCTTCCCGCTGCTGATGAGCGCGCTGCTGGCTCTCATCCTCGCGTTGCCGCTGTCCATGATGATGTTTAAGAACCTGCGGCTGCGGGTGACCGCGCAGATGGCGGAGTGGGACTCCGCGCGACGCGAGCACAAGCGCCAGCTGCAGGAGCAGCTGCAGGACCGCTTGCACGACTAACAGGACGGCCGGGGTTGGGACTGGCTGTGGGGGGATAGCTGTGGCGACCGGCCGGGGGGGGACTGGCTGTGGCGACCGGCCGGGGGGGG
>NZ_KV823485.1:0-1922 GCF_001815965.1 Corynebacterium sp. HMSC22B11
ATTTCTCAGTCCAACTAATGGGGAGCAGTTCACTTCCGGGCCCGCGGGTGGCCATAATGGGGGCATGGCTAACAACACTCGAACTCTGCTGATCGTGCACCACAGCCCGACGGATACGGTGCGGCCGATAGCCCGGCGGGTGATTGAGAAGTGTCAGGAGGCTGCCGCGCAGGCCGCCGAGGCGCTGGGGGAGAGCGCGCCGCGCATCGAGGTGGTTGAGCGCCAGGCCTTGGAACCGGATAAGGCGGAACTCCTGGCAGCGGACGCGGTGATCTTCGGAACAACCGCGAACTTCGGCTATATCTCCGGAGCGCTGAAGCACTACTTCGACACCCTGTTTTACGAGGTCAACGAGGAAAAGAAGGGCACCCCGGTCTCCTGGTGGATCCGGGGTGGATTCGATACCACTGGGGCGGAGAAAGCGATGGATTCCATCATCACCGGCCTGCAGTGGGAGGTGGCGGCTGAGCCTGTGGCCTTCACCGGGAACCCGGCGGAGCAGCAGGACCGGCTCGACACCATGGCGGAGGCCATGGTGGGCGCGCTGCTCAGCTAAGGGCTGGGCGGGCTTACTTCGCGTCGGAGAGGAAGTGCGCGGCACCAGCGGATGCTGCGGTGACCGCGAGGACAGCCGGCCAGGCGCCGATCTTCTTCGCCAGCGGGTGGGAGAGGCCAAAGGCCCCGAGGTAACCGGCGGTGAGCCCAGCGGCGGTGGGCGCGCCAACCTTGGCGTTCCAGGAGCGGGCGGCGTAACCGCCGGCCGCAGCGAGAATCACGCCACCGAGCGGGCGGATCTCGGTCTCGCGGGCGGTGAGCCAGCCACCGATGAGCCCGGTGGCGATGACAGCGGCAGTGTTGACGTCCTTGGCCTTCTTCAGATTCATAGACATATCCCCAGGTTACCCGCGGACGTACCGTGGAGGGCGGAAGAAGAGATAAGCGGAACGAAGGAGCGAACAGATGGAACTGGCACGGGTCTACGACGTCGTCAAAGACAGCGGCGCACAGGGGAGCGCGCAGAGCAGCGACCAGAACAGCGGTAGCGGCGGCGAGGCAGAGGCCTGGTTCCTGGTCGACCGGCTGTGGCCACGGGGAGTATCCAAGGAGAATCTGCCCCTGACGGGCTGGCCCAAGGAACTGACTCCCTCATCGGAGCTGCGCAAGGATTTCCACTCGGGTGAGCTGAGCTTCGCGGATTTCAGCAACCGCTACCGCACGGAGCTGGATGATGCGCTCGATAACGGGGAGATTGAGGACGCACTGCGGGAACTCGAGGAGGCCGGCGCCAAGCCACCCCGTTCGGATGCGAAAACCGAGCAGACCGCGAAGGACGGGGTGCTGCTGCTCTATGGCGCGAAAGACACTGAACAGAACCACGCGATCGTGCTCCTGGAGTGGCTCAACGCCACCCTCCGAGAGCGGCGCGATCGCTAGAGTAATTCGCCCTAGAAAAATAAACCTGGCATAAAACCGCAGGTGCTGGCAGACTGGAGGGCATGGATACATTGATTCTCGCAGCACAAGCAACCCCGGCCCTCGGATTCATCGGCTGGATCATCATCGGCGGTCTGGCGGGTTGGATCGGCTCGAAGATCATGGGCACCGACGCGCAGATGGGCGTTCTCGCCAACATCGTCGTTGGTATCGTCGGTGGCTTCATCGGCGGTTGGGTCCTCACCCTGTTCAACGTCAACTCCGGCGGCATGTTCTGGAGCTTCCTGACCTGCCTGCTCGGCGCGGTGATCCTCCTGTGGATCCTCAAGATGGTTCTGCCGAAGCGCTAAACCGCCTCCGGCACAGCCCACACCAAGGAGCCCTTCGGGGCTCCTTTTTCTTTTGCCGGATTCAGCTGTTTCTGGGGTTAAGTAAAGAAAAGTGTGTCTTTTCCGGGTTAAGTGACAAAAGGGGATGCGGACGGGATC
>NZ_KV823486.1:0-1418 GCF_001815965.1 Corynebacterium sp. HMSC22B11
CGCCGGGCAGACACACTTTTTGCTACTTAACCCAAGGTTTAGCCGAACGCAAGCAAAGTGGGAAAGCAAAAACCCCAAGCTCCGAAGAGCTTGGGGTTGATCTTGCGACCCTGACGAGACTTGAACTCGCGACCTCCGCCGTGACAGGGCGGCGCGCTAACCAACTGCGCCACAGGGCCGTACTCCCAACGGGATTCGAACCCGTGTTGCCGCCGTGAAAGGGCGGAGTCCTAGGCCACTAGACGATGGGAGCACGTTCAAAACGCTTTTAAGCGTCTCAAACAGCTCGCTCAGTCTAACCCGCTCCCTATACAACAACCAAATTGCCGTGTGACGAGGGGCTTTATGACCACCGGGTTCGTCTCAACAAGATACTGTGCCGCGCCGCGCGACGCAATTCCTAGATGTGTGCTTCCAACCACTCGGCCACACCCGGCCACAGATTCCGGTGCTTCGAGCGATAGAAACCCATGTGCCCGACGGGCCCGTTCGCGGTCCCCTCCCCCGCTTCGATGTCCTGTTTCAGGACGTCGGCGCGAACCAGCTTGTCGGTCAGGACATTCACCGCGCCCCGGTGTGCCCAGAGGTCATCCGCCATGACCACCGATAACACCGGCCCCTCGGCTTTGGCGAAGCGCTCCGCGAAATCGAACTCTGGATCGTCGAAGAAGTACTGCTTCTGGGCTGCCCAGCTTCGCCATTGCAGCATCACGCCCAGCGGGATGGTTTTGCCCACCCCGAGGGCCTCGACGGGCACGTACCCCATGAGTTTTTCGCACACCGGAGTGACCACATTGAAAATGGTCCAGACCTTCGCCCTCTCCGCAACGGTGCGAATCGTCCTAGTGATGCCTGCGTGGCTAGCGATCATCACCATGGCCTCCACGGGTTCCTCGTGCTGTGTCGCGAGCATTCCATGAGCGCCGACCGAGTGAGCCACGGCAGCGTGTGAAGCATCCGGGAAGCGCTCCTTGAGGGCGCGGGTGGCGGCGGGTACATCCTTGACGATCCAGTCACTCATACGGATCGCGCGGTTGGACTTATCACCCGGCGTCGCGGATTCCCCTGTGCCACGGAAATCGTAAATCAGCCCAGCCCAGCCCCGCTCCGCGAGGAACACCGCGAACTTGCGATAGAGGTGCATGTCCACGCCCGTCGCCGGGTGCAACGCCACCGCTTTCCGCACTGGCCCGTCACCGGCGGGCAGCACCCACTGACCAGCCAGCACGGTTCCGTCTGCGCATTCGATGCGGGCGGATTCAAATGTGGGCTCCCCGTTCTCCTCAGCGCGTGGCTGAGAGGCATGGTTCTTGGATTCCGTCATGCTTTCCAACCTATGGCACAACAGGCCCGCTGGTTCGGGAGTAGCAAATCCCCCGGTTGCGTGAACTAGCCCCCGAAAGTTGGACTGGTTTAAT
>NZ_KV823487.1:0-559 GCF_001815965.1 Corynebacterium sp. HMSC22B11
CTTTTGTCTATTACTGAGCTGACCTGGGATGACGCTGACGTCTTTTTTTACAAGCTCCAGCTCCTTTTCCAATACAGCTTTCTCGACCAGCAGCTTAGCCATCTGTTCTTTCAGTTCAGATGGATCATCCGGCAAAGATTTTTCAAGGGCTGCTCGGGTGGGGATGCGAGCACGTTCTTCTCGTTCCTTTTTCGACATCAGCCCCCATTGTCCCTCTTCACGATGGCGTTGTGCCCAAGAATAGACGCTCATTTTTGACCTCAGCCCACATTCTTGAGCGATGTCAGCTGGGCTCCAGCCGGAGCTGAAAAGTTCGACAGCACGAAGCTTGACCTCAAACGGGTAACGCGTCAAGGTTTTCGCCTGTTTACGCGGTCTACCTGGAGTGGTGGGTTCACGCAACCATTTGTACAGCGTCCATCTCCCCGGATACCCCAGCTGCCGGGTCGTCTTCGTCACCGACTGAGTGCGCTTATAAACCTCAATCGCTCTGCGACGCTGCTGATCTGTGTACGAACGGTTCATAAGTGGAATCCTCCAAGATCCCGTCCGCATCCCC
>NZ_KV823488.1:0-2032 GCF_001815965.1 Corynebacterium sp. HMSC22B11
CGGCTCTCCGCCTGAAGTTTGCAACAGCACCGGAGAAGTTGATCAGGCCGAGGACCTCCGGGCCGAGGATCAGGCCGAGGAGGCCGGCGGTGATCGAGGCCGGCATGAGCAGGCACTGGAACAGGCCCACCTTGCGGCGCAGGACGTTGCCGATGACCATGAGCAGGGAGATCCAGCCGACGTCGATAAGCAGGCTGTACGGGGTGTAATCCATGGCGCCGTTCACTTCCTTCCGGTACGCACCGGCCACCGGGTGGAGTGTACGCTGCGCTGATGCAGTTGTACGGGTGTGCAGTTACCGTAACGCGTCAACCCCGCCATCCCCGACCCGGGCGGTCGGGGATGGCGGGGTCAGGCGCCGGCGGCCGCTAGTAGCGGATGGACATGCGGCCGTCGACCTTGCCGTGGCGCAGTTCCTCGAAGACGGCGTTGACGTCGTCGAGGGAGCACTCGGACACGGTCGGCTTGATCAGGCCGCGGGCGTAGAAGTCGAGCGCCTCGGCCAGGTCCTGGCGGGTACCCACGAGGGAGCCGCGGATGGTCAGGGCCTTGAACACGATCTCGAAGATCGGGGCCGGAAAGTCTCCCGGGGGCAGGCCGTTGAACACGATGGTGCCGCCCTTGCGGGCCATGCCGACCGCCTGGCCGAACGCCTGCGGGTGGACCGCGGTGACCAGGACACCGTGGGCGCCGCCGTCGGTGAACTCCTGGACCGCCTCGGCCGGGTCGGCGTGCTTGGCGTTGACGGTGAACTCCGCGCCGTGCTTCTTGGCCAGCTCGAGCTTCTCGTCGGCGATGTCGACGGCGATGACGCGCATACCCATGGCCACGGCGTACTGGACGGCGATGTGGCCGAGGCCGCCGACGCCGGAGATGACCATGAACTGACCGGGCTTGGTCTCGGAGACCTTCAGCCCCTTGTAGACGGTGACGCCGGCGCACAGGATCGGGGCGACCTCGACGGGGTCGGAGCCCTCGGGGATGCGGGCGCAGTAGCGGGTATCCACGAGCATGTAGGTGCCGAAGGAGCCGTTGACGGTGTATCCGCCGTACTCGGCCTGGTTGCACAGGGTCTCCCATCCGGTGCGGCAGTACTCGCACTCACCGCAGGCGGACCAGAGCCAGACGTTGCCGACGATGTCGCCGACCTTGACGGAGTGGTCACCGGGGCCGAGTTCGACGACCTCGCCGACACCCTCGTGGCCGGGAACGAAGGGCGGCTCGGGCTTGACGGGCCAGTCACCCTCGGCGGCATGGAGGTCGGTGTGGCAGATGCCGGAGGCCTGCAGCTTCACCAGCGCCTGGTTGCGGCCGGGCGTGGGCATCTCGACGTCGCGGAGGTTGAGTTCGGGACCGAAGTCCTCAACGACGGCGGCGCGGAACGTTGTGTCAGTCATGGGTATCCAATCGTTGGGGGGGGGCGGGGGTGGTTTCACTGTACATAACAGAACCTACGACGTCCATCACTTTTCGTAATGAGTATAGTTCCCATTACAGTGGTCATGACACATACCTTGCTGACATGTCATATAACAGGCGTAGGATGACAGCCATGAACCCCGCTGACCTGCAGCACCGCCACATCCCCGCCGTCATCATCGGCGCGGGCCAGGCCGGGCTGTCCGCCGCCCACGAGCCCCTCCGCCGCGGGACCCGGCGGGACGACATGGTGGTTCTCGATGCGAACGACGGCCCCGGGGCGCGTGGTGCCACCGCTGGGACTCCCTCACCCTCGGCAGGGCGCACGGCATCGCGGACCTGCCGGGCCTGCCATGGACCGCCCCGACCCGGACGTCCCCGCCTCCCGGCTGGTCACCGACTACTACGGAGCCTACGAGGACACCTTCAATCTCGACGTCGCCCGCCCAGCCGCCGTCCACCGCGTCGAACCGACCACCACGGACCCCGCCTCCCCGCTGCGGATCACACTCGCCGACGGCACCACCTTCACCGCCGACATCGTCCTCAACGCCACCGGCACCTGGGACAACCCCTACATCCGGTGCTGTTGCAAACTTCAGGCGGAGAGCCG
>NZ_KV823489.1:0-24515 GCF_001815965.1 Corynebacterium sp. HMSC22B11
CCAAAACCCCGCACACAAACAATCGGACACTCTCCTTTTGTTGAAGCTGGGGACTGGGTAACCACTCAATAAAACTGACCGCCAACCAATATGTCTCATACTCACCTCCGTTACCACCAAGGCGTGGAACACACCCAACACCCCACGGAGGAGACAAACCACATGTCGGATGAAAACACCACCCCCGCAGACCTCGCACAGCAGGCCGCTGACAAGGCGCAGCAAGCCCAGCACGACACCGAGCAGGGCAACTACACCCAAGCCGGTGAACACCTAGGCGAGGCGCAGGCCAACGAGGCGGACGAAGCCGTAGACCTTGACGCGCTACGTAAGCAGCTCGCCCGATACGAAGCGGAAAACCGCAAGTTGAAGAACGAGAACGGCGACCGCCGAGTGAAGGCGAAGCAGGCGGAAGAACAGGCAGCGACGTTGAAGAAACTCGCGCAGGTACTCGGTTTTGAACCGTCCGACGAAGACCCGGAGGAACAAATCAAGCAGGCCAGGCAGGCAGCGCAGGCACGAGAAGCCGAGCGTGACAAGCTCCAGGCCGAACTCGACCGAATGCGCGAGGACAACACCCTACGCAAGCTGGCGAAGGAAAACGGGGCAGACCCCGACATGCTTGTGCCGTATCTCCGTGGTGTAGGTGATCTCCCGAAGTGGGGCAGCGACGAGTGGGACAGTAAGGCTGGCGAACTCGTCACCAACACGCTCAACTCATTCCCACAGTTCAAGGCGGGTGGGGTAGCACCCCGCACCAGCGGAACCCCAGCCCCACGAACAACAACGATGGCCGAATCCTCACCGCCGATGACCTCAACCGCCTGTACGCACAGGGCAAGTTTGAGGAAATCAACAAGGCAGTGGAGGAAGGCCGTATCAGCCGCTAACAGTTTCCACTAGGAGGAACACACTATGGCAACTCCACAGTCCCACAAGAACTGGGATCCGGTAATTGGCCCCGTTGTCGCGTCCGCGCTCATGCAGCCGCTCAAGGAGACCTGGGCATTCGCGCAGGAAGGCGTGACGAACCGCGACTTCGAAGGTGAAATCAAGGGCAAGGGTGACGAGGTTGTTGTCTCCAACCTTGGCCGTCCCACCATCCGTAAGCACGACGAGTCCGAAGACATGATTGTTGAAGATGTCGAGTTCGGAGAGCGTAAGTTCAAGACCGACCAGGGCGACTACTTCAACTTCAAGATTCCGCTGGTATCTTCCGTCCAGTCCGGCCTGGATGTGAAGCCGGAGGCCGTGCAAGAGGCTGCGGAGGGCATGGCCGAGCAGGTAGATACCTACATCGGCAAACTCATGAAGGACGGCGTTCGTAAGCAGAACCAGGTGGGCAAGCTTCCGTTGGATATTGATTCCAAGGATTCTTTCTCCGTGCTAGTGAAGTTGCGTAAGAAGTTGAACGCTACCCACGTTCCGAAGACTGACCGTTTCGTGATGGTTGGCCCCGAGATGGATGGAAGCGGCGCTGCTGCACGACGAGCGCCTGGACAAGGCAGTGAACAACAGCAATCTCTTGAACGGTGAGATTGGTCGCCTGCTCGGGTTCCGCATCATTTCCGCGCCGACGGTGCCGACGGTGGCGGGCCGTGAGGTGGTCATTGCGGGCCACCCGATGGCTACCCCGTTCGGCTACCAGATCACGGAGGTGGAGGAATCGTCCATGCTGCCGTTCCGTTTCACCCGTGCGATTACGGGCCTCCAGATGTACGGCGGTTCCGTGATCCGCCCGGAGGCGCTGGCGACGGCTGAACATGATGTGGTGGAGCCGACCACGGCGGGTGCTACCGAGTAGACGCTAGCCCGTAGCAGACAGCGAAGGGGGTCAGGGTGTGTGCCTTGGCCCCCTTTACCCATACCTGGATGAAGGGCACACCATGAATAATCCGTATCAGGAAGAACTATTTAACCGTCTCTGTGACCATGAGAACGCGGGTGTGAACGTGAACTGACCCGGCTTATCAACTGGGCTACATCCGCTGTGTTGAAGTACACAGCTGTGCGGGCGTTCACTAAGACGATGATTGAGAAGTGGGTCAGAGTTAAGGCAGCAGGGTGTGTTCGATGCCGTCTAGGATCACATCGATGACGAGGTCGTAGTATTCCTCGGACATCGCTTCTTCTTCATCAGGGTGTGAGAGAGGCTCCAGGTAAGAGTTGACAATACTGGTCAGTCCAACAGATTGAGCCATCATAGGCTCAAGCCTGACAAGCATTTCGTGCAGGTTGTGGCGAGGCTGGATTTGATTGGATGCGCGCAGGTTTCTCGCTCCGATCGTGTGGATGATCGAGTTCGCGATAATTGTGTAGGCCACAGGCGAATTGTCACCAAACCCAGCTTCTTGTAGTTTGGCCCAGGCTCCATCGATCATCGGCAAAAACTGTTCGGTGAACTTGCCCCGCGCGAACCTGTCGGTAATCCCCGGATATGCTAACAATGCGGGGCGTAGATTGTGAGCCATAGCTCGAAACCAGGCTTTCCATTCAAGGTCCGGGGCGGGAACTTCAATCCCGACACATACCCGGTCTACAACAGCATCACAAATGGCTTCCTTGTTTGGAAAATAATGATAAATCACTGAGGGAACCACGCCCAGTTCACGGGCAATGTCCCGTACTGACCATCCCTCAACGCCACTGATCGCGCTTAACTGTACAGCTTGTTTGACAATCAGCTCGCGTGATAGCCCAGCCCTTCGCCCCGTTAGCACAGTGTTCATAAGGTGACCCTAACTTATTCCTTGACCCTTACTAGAACACCATTCTACAATATCCCTAAGTGAAACAGTGTTCTAGTAATGGAGTGTAGTGATGCCCGACCCTCGTAGTAATAAGCCGACACAGAGCTCTATTGATCCAGCAGCGCAAGCGAACCTGGTAGTGGGAATCGTTTTTCTCGCCTTTATGGGGCAAATGATTCTCAATCCGATCATCGCGCCACTGTCACGACAGATGGGATTGCGGGAATGGCATATTGGCGCCACTATCTCTTTGGCAGCGATTGTACTAGCGAGCTTGAGTGCTTATTGGGGGCGAGCTTCCCAACGTGTCGGCGCTAAACGTGTACTCGCTGCTGGGCTTGTGATCGCGATCATCGCTTTGAGCGCCTTCGGTATTGTCTCCTACCTGGGGATGAACCAGGTAGTTGGCGGTGTCGGACTAGTTTTTGGTGTTGTGATCACTCGTGGTTTGCTCTATGGTGGAGGGATTTCAGCGATCGCCCCGACCGCGCAAGCCCACCTGGTCACGCATGCTGCCAGCGAGAACGGGCGGGTAAAAGCACTGGGCATGATTGGAGCGGCTCAAGGGATGGCCTCCATTGTTGGAGGTGTTACTGGAGGTGTGTTAGCCGCTGCTGGTGGCCTGCTCTTGCCCTTGGTGGTCATGCCCGTTGTGATGGTGATTGGTCTGGTTGTTCTCTTGGTGAGTTTCGCACCTCAAAGCCGAGGGCAACTTTTTGCAAAGCCTCAACGGATTCGCTTCACTGATCCGCGTGTAGCTCCCTGGCTAGCAACTGGTCTGGTGATGTTTCTTGTGTTTTCTTCTGTTGCTACGATTTTTGGATTCACTGTCCAAGACCGCTTCGCCCTGTCGGCAACTGCGACCGCAGGTATTTCCGCGATTTACCTGACCATCATGGGCGTGACCATGATCATTGCCCAAGCGGTGATTGCTCCAAAGACAGGGTGGGGAGCAGCGAAGCTTTTACGTACTGGTCTGGCCATTACACTAGTTGCAACTGTGCTCATTTGGCCTACCTCCTCGCACGCTTTACTGGTTGTCGGGTGTATCGTGCTGGGGGTAGGTATGGGACTGGCGATGCCCGGGTACAACACTGGCCCAACCTTGAAGATGAGTGCAGATGAGCAAGGCGCAGTGGCTGGCATCATCAACGCTAATAATGGGTTGGCGTACGCGATTGCCCCGCTGGCTTCGACCGCCCTTTACGGGTGGAACCCGCTGGCACCCTTCGCCGTCTGTATCGCCTTGATTGCAGTGGTCGTCATCTACGCCCACACCGTACCCGCACTACGCCAATAACTATGAGCGTGCCTGAAGTAGCCGTTCCATCACGTTATCCGCAGGAGTCGGCCCCGAGTAGTCCACCAGCGAGTTGTCTTTGACGACATCGAAAATCTCGTACCAGAGCGTATTCGCCTGCTTGCTAAACGACTGAGACATGGCCACGAATGGGGACGCGATAGCTGTTAGGACCACGGATTTAGTAACGCTGTGGTGAGTATCCAGTAATGTCCTGCGCCACCGGGTAGTGGATACCTTCCTTTTCTACGGCGTTGCGGACATTGCCCAGGTCGTGCTCGAAAGCGTACTCAGGGGAATGGACGCCGACGACGGTGAGGCCGGAATCTCGATAAGTGTCGTAAAGCTTCGTGATGTGCTCCCCCGCACGCTGACAGTTGATGCAGGCGTACGCCCAGAAATCAACGAGCATGACACCACCGTCCTGCGGGCTCGGCGGCTGGTCGGCGTTGATCCAGTTCGTCAGCCCCGCGAATTCCGGTGCCGGGCCACAATCCTGCAGCTGCGCGGGGTCGGCGCGGCGGCACGACTGCAGTGAACCGCTCCCAGTTGGTCCGACCTTGTTGAGAGCGTCATTGGCCAAGTCCGAATTCTCAAAACGGTTCGACAGCGACGACGTCCAATTCGGCAGCGCACGCTGGATCGCCGCCGGCGCGTCGAGAGCAAACGCCGCAGTGAAGACCAGGATGAGCACGCCGATGGCCTTACGGTGGCGCCGCACCGCGTCTACCTTGTCACCGATCTTGTTGCTCGCCAGGGCGAACACTAACAGCGGCAGCGCGGGCCCAATCGCGAACGCAACAGTGAGCACCACCGTGTTCCAGCCGATATGCCCAGTCGGGCCCGCCACCGTCACCGCTGCAAGCACCGGGCCCGCGCACGGAACGTACACCGCGCCAAGGGCCAGACCGATGAGAAAACCTCCCTTGCCGCGCGTTTTCTCCTGCAATGCCGTGGGGCGCGGAAGCGCGTCAAAGGGCTTCTGCAACACCTCCCCCACCGGCGGGAAAATCATTCCCAGCCCCACCCATGCCAGCAACACCACTCCCGCCCAGCGCAATACTGACTGTGGCAAATGCAGCGCACTAAGCAGAATCGTACCCAGCAGCGCGATCGCGGCGAAGCTCACGACCAAACCTGTCACCACGTGCGACGGTTTACGCCCGACGCTGACACCCAGCACCACCAGCAACACCGGCAAAATGCACGGCGACAATGCCGTGATCAGACCTCCGATGAATCCGACAAGAATCACGCTGATCATGAGTTTCCTCTACTTTCCGGTTGCCTTTCCTACACCCAGCACTACGGAGTGAGCACCCGCACCGGATTGGTCCAATCCGCATCAGCCCCCGGCTCCGTAGTACTCAGTGACGGGCCAGAAATACTGCGCCTGCGAACCGACAAAGTGAAGGAGACAAAATGTCTATCAACCGCGCAATCGCCGGCGTCAGCGCCATCGTCATCGCCGCCGTCGGCCTCGTTGCATGCAACGACTCCGGGGAGAAGATGG
Organism: Corynebacterium sp. HMSC22B11; assembly: GCF_001815965.1. NCBI lineage: Bacteria > Bacillati > Actinomycetota > Actinomycetes > Mycobacteriales > Corynebacteriaceae > Corynebacterium > Corynebacterium sp. HMSC22B11. Next base: position 5,564 of record NZ_KV823489.1, read on the forward strand.
AGGACAAGATGGACGGCTCCATGGCCCCGTCTTCCGAGGCGATGATGAGCGACTCCATGGCACCGTCCTCCGATGCCATGATGAGCGAAGACAAAATGATGGAAGAATCCAAGTAACACATCACCCAGGTGTTAGATTTAGAATCCGTGGATCCGGACCGTCTCTTAGAAAGCGTGCGCGCGGGCGATAAAGTCGCCTTCGCCGAGCTTTACGACGTTCCGGCCCCACAGGTTCTAGGTCTGACCACCCACATCTTGCGTGACCGGGCCCAAGCAGAAGAGGTCACCCAAGAAGTCTTCGTGGAGGTATGGCAGAGCGCCCACACCTTCGACCCACACCGCGGCAGCGCCAAGTCATGGGTACTGCGGCTCGCCAAATCGCGCGCCATCGATCGGCTGCGGAGCTGGCGCAGCTCCCAAGCCCGCGACACCGACGATTTCAACAGTCAACTGACCACGTGGGTCGCTGCCGCTGAGGACGAAGCTCAACAGCAACTAGAGTCTGAGGAGCTACAAGAACTCATTGATTCAATCGGAGAGCCCCATCGAAGTGCGCTCATGCTCGCGTATTTTGGGGAACTCACCCACCAAGAAATCGCCGATGCCACTGGCGTCGCTCTCGGAACAGCCAACACCCGGGTACGCGACGGGTTGCAAAAGCTTCGCAAGGCCGTGTCGTTGAAAGGAGGCCTGTGATGGATAAAGATATCGAGGACCTCTTCAATTCCGCGGCCACGCCGGTCACCCCGCCACCGGAGCTCAAACGCTCAATCATGGAGCGTATCGACGCCACCGACCAGGTCGCTGACTTCGACACCGCGCGGAAGAACCGCTCCGGGCGACGTCTCGCAACCGCCGCAGCAGCCGCCGTTGTGCTCATCGCCGGTGGCGGGTTCGCGGTCACCCAATTCACTGTCGACGAGTCACGCGAATCCGTGACAGCCCAGGGCGTCGACGAAATGCACGCAGTCATGGAGGCCGACGACGCCCGTCAAGGTCAGGCCGACGCGATGGGCGCGAGCCTCGACATCGTGATCAGCTCTGACATGGGCAAGGGCGGCGCCATGGTCAACGGCCAGCCAGCTCTCGACGACGGCATGGGGGCACAAGTGTGGGCAGTCATGGATGACGGCGCCATGGAATCGGCTGGAGTCATCGGCCAAGAACCCCACGACGACGTGTGGATGCCGCTGCCCGGTGGAACTGCTTCAGCCCTCGTCACCGAGGAAGTCGCCGCCGGCGCGGCGCAACCCACCGGTGCGGTGCTGGCCAACGTGACGCTCTAGTCCCGGTTCCCTCCCTTGGCGCGCTTCAGCGCCGAGCACCGGACGAGAGCGAAGTTCACAGCACAATCCAGCCGACCAGGGCCGCGCCGATGACGACCGCCCAGGGCGGGACCTTCCACGAGGTGGGCGCGGCGTAGCAGACCACGGTGATGGACAGAGTGATCACGCCGGAAACCCCGGCGGTGAACACCGGGGTGTACAGCGCTGCACCGAGAATGCCGACCACCGCGGCATTCGCTCCAGCCAGGGCCGCACCTGCGCGTGGTGTCTGGCACCGAGGAAGGACGCGAACGTGAACAGCGGGCCTGGCATCGCCTGCGTTGCGCCGTAGCCGGCGAGGACGGTGTCTGCCCTCGCTCTCCACGCTGCTGTTGGGCGCGTGACTGCCTAGCCCCTTTACGCTCGACTTCACCGCGTGCTACGGCCGCCTTGATGCGCGCGAACATCCGGCCTCCGTCAGTACTGAGGTCCGCATCACCATTCGCGGTAAAAAGCTTCAACCCGTGCTGTTCCGCTCTGTCGATCCACCCTTCGAGCTGCGCGGGCTGCCGCGTTAGACGATCCAAGTCCCAGCAGATAATCGCGTCTAGCTCGCCTCACTGAAGACTAGCCACCATCGCGTCGTAATCGGGACGTTCCACGTCTTTCTTAGAGGCCGAGATCGACTAATCCACATAGGTGTACACGACCATCCAGCCACGCTGCTTTGCAATGGCTTCACAGTCTTCGCGCTGACGCTCGATGGCAAGACCGTCCATTGCAGCATCGAGCGAGATGCGAAGGTAAATGGCAGCACGTGTTGTCATACGACTAACACTGGCGCGCCTTAAGTTACATTGAACTTGAACTCGACGACGTCGCCGTCGACCATGACGTACTCCTTACCCTCCTGACGGACCTTGCCTGCCGCGCGGGCCTCAGCCATGGAGCCCAGCGCGTCGAGATCCTCGAAGCTGACGATCTCAGCCTTAATGAAACCGCGCTCGAAATCGGAGTGGATCACGCCAGCGGCCTTCGGTGCGGTATCGCCCTGGTGGATCGTCCACGCGCGGGCCTCCTTCGGGCCGGCGGTCAGGTAGGTCTGCAGGCCGAGGGTCTCAAAGCCAGCCTTGGCCAGGGTCTGCAGGCCCGGCTCGTTCTGGCCGACAGCGGCGAGCAGCTCCGCGGCGTCCTCCTCGTCCAGCTCCAGCAGGTCGGTCTCACTCTGGGCGTCCAGGAAGACGGCCTCGGCCGGGGCGACCAGCTTGCGCAGCTCGTCCTTCTTCGCGTCATCCGTGAGGACATCCTCGTCGGAGTTGAACACGTAGAGGAAAGGCTTGGCGGTCATCAGGTGCAGCTCGCGGAGCAGATCCAGGTCAACCTCGCCGGTCTTCGATGCGGCGAAGAGCGTGCGGTCGTCCTCCAAGACAGCCTGGGCCTTCTTGACCTCCTCGACGGTGTCGGCGACGTCCTTGTCCTTGCGCGCTTCCTTCTCCAGGCGCGGCAGGGCCTTCTCCAGGGTCTGCAGGTCGGCGAGGATCAGCTCGGTGTTGATGACCGAGATGTCGCTGGCAGGGTCGACGCGACCGTCAACGTGGATGACGTTGTCGTCGGTAAAGGCGCGCACCACCTGGCAGATCGCGTCGGCCTCGCGGATGTTGGCCAGGAAGGCGTTACCCATGCCCTCGCCCTCGGATGCGCCCTTCACGATGCCGGCGATGTCTACGAAGGTGACGGTGGCCGGGAGGATGCGCTCAGAGCCGTAGATCTCCGCCAGGCGATCCAGACGCGAGTCCGGCAGCTCCACCAGCCCCTCGTTCGGCTCGATCGTGGCGAAGGGGTAGTTCGCCGCCAGTACGTCATTGCGGGTCAGCGCGTTAAAAAGGGTGGACTTGCCGACGTTCGGCAGGCCAACAATTCCAAGGGTGAGAGACACTCAACAAGTCCTTACAGATGCGATCGAATAGTGTCTTCTAGCTTGCCTGAAGTACTCCCCTTGGTTCAAACGCGCCACCCTACCCAATGTTGATCGAGAAAGTACGTCAAAAATCACTTGGAATTCGCTGTGTGTTGCTAATATTCCCTTTTCAAGAGCGTGAGGTAGATCACCGGACCCGCCGGTGGCCTCCCGCTACTATCTTTTCGATAGGACGCACCACATCATGAGCTCCACAACGCCCGGTGGCTCCACAACCTCACCCGGAGCATTCACCGACGACTCGCGCCCTCAGACCCGCGAGACCTTCAACACCCGCCTGGTATTCCTCATGGCGGCGATTGGCTCGGCCGTGGGCCTGGGCAATATTTGGCGTTTCCCCTACGTCGCCTACGATTCCGGCGGCGGCGCCTTCCTCATCCCCTACCTGATCGCCCTGCTGACGGCGGGTGTCCCGCTGCTGTGGTTCTTCTTCAGCATCGGCCACCGTTTCCGCGCCTCGGCACCGCTGGCTTACCGGCGCATGGACCGCCGCGCGGAGCCGATCGGCTGGCTGCAGGTGGGCGTGGCTTTCTTCATCACCATCTACTACGCCGCCATCATCGGCTGGTCAGGCCTCTACGCATGGAAGTCGCTCTCGCTGAGCTGGGGCACGGACACCGAGTCCTACTTCTTCAACGACTTCCTGCACCTGGACGCCGAGTCCACCCACTCGGGTAAGTTCGTTATCCCCATTCTGCTGATTATGGTCGCAGTGTGGGTGATCACCACCATCGTGCTGGCGGCAGATGTCAACAAGGGTATCGGTAAGCTCACCACCATCTTCGTGCCCCTGCTGATCGTCCTGTTCCTTCTCATGGTCGTTCGCGCACTGTTCCTCGACGGCGCACTCGATGGCCTGAATGCCTTCTTCACCCCGGACTGGGGCGCACTGACGGACTCGGGCGTGTGGATCGCGGCCTATGGTCAGATCTTCTTCTCCCTGTCCATCGGCTTCGGAATCATGACGACCTACGCGTCTTACCTGAAGCCACGCACCAACCTGACGAACACCGGTATGGTGACTGCCTTCGCAAACTCCTCCTTCGAGCTGCTGGCCGGTATCGGCGTCTTCGCGGCCCTGGGCTTCATGGCTCACCAGACGCAGACCAACGTCTCTGAGGTTGTCAGCGGCGGAATCGGCCTGGCCTTTGTTGCCTTCCCGACGATCATCAATGAAATGCCTTTCGGTGAGGCCTTCGGCATCCTGTTCTTCGTCTCGCTGTTCATCGCCGGCCTGACCTCTCTGATTTCCCTGATGGAGGTCGTGGTCTCCGCTGTGAAGGACAAATTCAACCTGGAGCGCAAGACCGCCGCGATCATCATCGGCGCGATCATGGGAACCATTTCCACTCTGCTGTTCTCCGCGACCACCGGCCTGGTCGCCCTGGACATCATGGATAAGTGGACGAACAACATCGGCATCATCTTCTGCGCCTCGCTGGCCCTGATCCTCACCGCCTGGGTGTTCAAGCGCCGTGTGGAGATGACTCAGCATCTCAACGCCGTGTCCTCCGTGAAGGTTGGTCCGGTCTGGCAGTTCTTCGCTTTCGTCCTGACCCCAATCGTGCTGCTGTACACGATGGTTTCGGAGATCATCGGGCTGATCAAGGAGCCTTACGAGGGCTACGCCACCGGCCAGATCACCACCTACGGCTGGCTGGTGCTAGCCATCATCGCGATCGCTGCGATCGTGATGACGATCGTCCCCTTCCGCCAGGGCATCCACCTCGATGGAGTCCCGGGCTCGGACTACGGAGTGCCAAGCTTCGGCCGTAAGAACAACGAGCCAAATACCCTGGCCGCCGCGGCACAGAGTCCAGCTGCGGCCGCTGCTGAGTCCAACCCCACCAAGAAGGGAGACAACTAACATGACCGCAATCGCGCTGATCATGATGGTGCTTTTCATCCTCGTTATCTGGGGTGGCCTCGTCGCATCTGTCAGCATGCTGACCAACAGCAGCGATGAGGAGTCCGGCGAGTTGGGGACCGCTCCAGGCACCCACGACGAGGCGCTTGCCGCCGTTCGGGTCTCCTAGCACCGCTCCCACGTTAAAGCTAACCCCACCGACAAATCAGTGATTTGCGGTGGGGTTAAACATTGTTTTGATGCGCTTTTCAGGCATGATGGACACATGAATTCATCCAAAGACCCGCGCAATAGTGGCCGTGGCGAGGGCAAGCACACCCCCGACCACGACAGCGAGCGCGACTTCGCCGACTTCCTCGCCGGATCCCGGCGCGCTGATCACGAATCCACACTGCCCCTGCCCGAAGAGCAGGGTCGCAGCCGTCGCAGCTCGGACACCACGTCCACACAGAACGAGGACAGCGACGCTCAGGGCGTCAATGTCGACGGAGCTGCCCCCGCTATCCCGGAGGGCATGTCGGATAACGAGAGCGATGACAAGGAGCACTCCGGCGGCAAGAATAAGCTCGCCGAGAAGCTGAGCGAAAAGTCTCGCGAATTTCATAAGAAGCACCCCCACCTCCACGACGGCTCGTTGGATAAGTACACCAGCCTCGACGAGGCCGAGGACCTCAACCCCGAAGTGCGGGATCGTGCCGAGGTGCTGGGCACCTCCGTGCGCTGGTTCGCGGGCTGGTGCCTGCGCCTGCTGATCATCGCACTGGCCGCCTACGTGGCCTCCAAGGCCTTCGGCAAACTGTGGGTGGGCATCCTGCCGGTTCTGCTGGCGCTGATCGTCTGTACCGTGCTGTGGCCGGTCGTCCGCGTGCTGCGTGAGAAGCTACGCTTCCCGAACGCGCTCGCGGTGGCCACGACGATCATCGGCTTCTTCGTGGTGATCGCCGGCCTGTTCGCGCTGATCATCCCACCTGCCGTGGATCAGTCCCGAGAACTCGCCACCCAGGCCAATGCCGGTATCCGCACGATTCAGCGCTGGCTGCAGGGCCCGCCGGTCAATCTCCAGGAGAGCCAGTTCAACGATGCCTTGAATCAGGCGACGAACTGGCTGCAGAACCAGTCTGGACGCATCGCCTCTGAGGTCGCCGCGGGCGCGTCCGCCACCCTGTCTGCCCTGATGACGCTGTTCATCATGCTGGTGCTGACCTTCTTCTTCCTCAAGGACGGCGAGAAATTCTTGCCGATGATCCGCCGCATCACGGGTCGCCGCGTCGGTTGGCACCTCACCGAGGCGCTGACTCGTTGCTGGCAGACTCTCGGCGGGTTCATCCGCACCCAGGCACTGGTCTCCTTGATCGACGCCGTGTTCATCGGCGGTGGCCTCTTCCTGATGGGCGTTCCGCTGGCGGGTCCGCTGGCGGTGCTGACCTTCTTCGCGGGCTTCATTCCGATCGTCGGTGCCACCGTCGCCGGTGTCCTCTCGGTCCTGATCGCCCTGGTGGGTGTTGGCTTCAAGACTGCGATCTTCACCCTGATCCTGGTGCTGGCTGTCCAGCAGCTGGAGGGCAACGTGCTCTCGCCGTGGCTGCAGGCCAAGGCGATGAACCTCCACCCGGTGATCGTGCTGCTGGCAGTGACGCTGGGTGGCACGCTCTTCGGCATCATCGGCGCGTTCCTGGCGGTTCCGGCAGCTGCGATGATCGCCGTCGTCCTGCGCTACATGGGCGACCTGACGGATCTCGCGACGGGCGAGAAATCCATGGAGGATATCGAGTTCGCCACCACCGCGGGATCTCTGTCCGGTGCGCAGTCCCAGCGCAAGGCGGAGCAGTGGCTGGCGGGCCAGCGGGGCGCGATGAAGGTCACCAAGGAAAAGCTGACCTTCAGCAACCTGCTCAACCCGCTGCGCAAGGGCGATAAGTAACATCAATGGCCGTGTCTGATACCTCCCCGCATAACGCAAGTTCCCGCTTCCCCGTCTGGTCGCCCCTGCTGGTGATGACCGCGGTGTTGCTGACTGGGCTTGTCATCGGCTGGGGCAGCACCACGCTGCCGACGGGGTATTTTGTGCTCTTCGCTGCCGCCATGGTGGTCTGCACCCTGTTCGTGGAGCCGCGTGGCCTGTTCTTGACGGTGGCCTCGTTCCCCCTCTGGTTTGTCGTGGGGACGTTCATCGTGGCCCGTATCGCAGCCCCCTCCGGTGGTTCGGCCAAGGCGAAGTTGGCGACGTCGGCCTACCCGATCGTCCAGCATTACCTGTGGCTCGCTGTCACGATGCTGATCTGCGTGCTGCTCGCTGCGGTGCGGTGGTGGCTGTACCGGGAGAGCGTCGACCGTGCGCGGGCCAGGGCCACGCAGCGCCGTCGCCGTCAGTCCGACGCCAACCGTTCCAACGAGGAGCTTTCCCAGCGCGCTCGTTCTCGTGCCGCGCACCGGCGTTCGGCTACCAGCGGGAAGAACGTCCCCTTCGACCCGGCGCGATTCCAGCAGCGCCGTACGGAGGGAGCTCGCAGTTATAGTCGTGAGGATCTGCGGGCCTCCTCGGAGCGCCGCCGCGGTGTCCCGGGCCGGGCTGATGAACGCTCGGCGCAGCGCTACCCCTCTTCCGAGTCCTCATCCCGGTACTCGACTGGCTACTCCTCCCCCACCGAGGGCGTATCGCGCTCTGGGCGGTCGGAGTACGGCAGCCGCCGCAGCCCCCTGCCACGAAGCCGACACACCGGCGCCGGGCGGGAGTCCACTGAGGACCGCGAGTACTAGCTCCGCGCAGGGCAAGCCAGCTGATCTAGCTTTCGGCTTGCGCCTCTCAAAAAGCACAACCCGCCACGACCATGGTCGTGGCGGGTTTTCACATCACGCCGGGGTGGGATCTCTCCCCTCCCCAGCCTCAACGTTCGGTGACTAAGCCTTCCGGCCGGCGGTGCGGGACGGGCGCAGCTCGCGCGGCAGGGAGAAGATCAGGTCCTCCGTGGCGGTGGTGACCTCCTCAACCTCGGCATAGCCACGCTCGGCGAGCAGCTCGAGAACACCGCGGACGAGGATCTCCGGCACGGAGGCGCCCGAGGTCACGCCGACGTTCTCAACGCCCTCGAACCACTCCGGCTTGACCTGGTTGGCGTAGTCGACGAGGTGGGCGTCCTTCGCCCCGTTCTGCAGCGCGACCTCGACGAGGCGCACCGAGTTGGAGGAGTTCTGGGAGCCAACCACGATCATCAGGTCGACCTTCGGCGCGATGGCCTTCACAGCGACCTGGCGGTTCTGCGTGGCGTAGCAGATGTCATCGGACGGCGGATCCTGGATGTGCGGGAACTTTTCCCGCAGCATCTTCACAGTGCGCATCGTCTCGTCGACGGAGAGGGTGGTCTGGGAGAGCCAGACGAGCTTCTCGTCATCCGCGAACTCGAGCTTGTCGACGTCCTCCTGGTCCTCGACGAGGTGGACGACGTCCGGCGCCTCGCCCGCGGTGCCTTCGACCTCCTCGTGGCCGTGGTGGCCGATGAGGATGATCTGGTAGCCCTGCTTCGCGAAGCGGGTGACCTCGTGGTGCACCTTGGTGACCAGCGGGCAGGTCGCGTCGAAGGTTTTCAGCTCCAGCTGGCGGGCCTGGTCGCGGACGGCTGGGGACACACCGTGGGCGGAGAAGACGACGTTGGAGCCGCGGGGCACCTCGTCGGCTTCATCGACGAAGATCACGCCGCGTTCCTCGAAGGTCTTGACGACGTGCTTGTTGTGCACGATCTCCTTGCGGACGTAGAGCGGCTCGCCATGCTTTTCGAGCGCCTTTTCTACGGTCTCAACGGCACGATCCACGCCGGCGCAGTAGCCGCGCGGTGCAGCGAGGTAAACCTTCTTCTTCCCCGCGGTGCCCGATGGGGTGGCCGCGGTGGTGTCGTCGTTTTGTCGGGTGTCAGTGGTACCAGGCAAAGTCATGCCCCCACCTTAGCCCAGCTGCCAAATCATGGGCTTTTCTGCGGTTCCGCCGCGGCCGTTGGGGCGAACCTGACACCTTGTTCGGGGCCGAGTAGGTGTGCGTTGTCTGCGAGGCTTCCCGGGCTTGTCTGCAGCGATCTCTACAATGACTCGCATGAACGCGAACTCACCGGAGCAGCCGTGGCCCGTGTCCATGGTCAACCAGAAGATCAAGGGGTGGATCGAGCGCCTCGGCTTCTTGTGGGTGGAGGGCCAGATCACGCAGGTCAACATGAAGCCGACGTGGAAGCTGTCCTACATCACCCTGCGTGATGTGGAAAAGGACCTCTCCATTCCGCTGACCATGAACACCCGCACCCTGCAGAACCTGCCGACCCCGTTGCATGATGGCGACCGGGTGGTGGTCTACGGCAAGCCTGCCTTCTACGCGGGCCGGGGTTCCTTCTCGCTGTGGGTGACCCAGGTGCGTCAGGTTGGCGTGGGCGAGCTACTGGCTCGTATCGAGCAGTTAAAGCGGGCACTGAGCGCCGAGGGGCTCTTCGATCCCCGGCTGAAGACCGCTCCCCCGTTCCTGCCGAAGAAGATCGGCCTGATCACCGGGCGGGGTTCTGCCGCGGAGCGGGACGTGCTGAGTGTCGCCCAGCAGCGGTGGCCGGCCGTGCGCTTCGAGGTGTTCAACACCGCGGTACAGGGGCCGAATACGGTGCCCGAGGTGGTCGCTGCTTTGGAGCGACTCGAGGCCGACGAGGACGTGGACGTCATCATCGTCGCCCGTGGCGGTGGCTCGGTGGAGGACCTGCTGCCATTTTCCGAGGAGGCGCTGGTTCGCGCGGTGGCAAGAATGCGCACCCCGGTGGTCTCGGCGATCGGGCACGAGCCGGATAATCCCGTGCTCGATCTGGTCGCCGATGTGCGGGCCGCAACCCCCACCGACGCAGCGAAAAAGGTGGTGCCAGATGTGCTCGGCGAGCAGCAGGCGATCGCGGAACTGCGCCAACGGGCCGTGGGTGCCCTGCGCAGTTGGGTGCGTTCGGAGCGCCGACAGCTTGAGGGGGTCCGCTCCCGGCCAGTGCTGGCTGACCCGCTGATCCCCCTGCGCAGGCAACGGGAGATCATCGAGGAGGCAGTGGGCCGAAAGGACCGCGCGCTCGGACTGCTCGTTCGCGACATGCGTTCCCGCATCACCTCGCTGCGCGCCCAGGTCAACGCGTTGGGGCCATCCCAGACTCTGGCCCGCGGCTACTCCATCATGCAGGTCATCCCCCGGGATGGGTCGGGCCCTGCCGTGGTCACCACGGTGGCGGATGTCGCCCCCGGCTCACAGTTGCGCATCCGAGTGGCGGATGGTTCCGTGACCGCCGCAGCGATGGCGGTGGAGCGAGCCCCCGGCTCAGAAGCTTCAGATACGACGCGAGCTAACACACCGACAAACACCGAAGAAGAATAGTTTTAAGGATCAGTGAAGGAGCAGCCATGAGTGAACAGCAGAAGTTTCGCCCAATCGAGGAACTAAATTATGAGCAGGCCCGCGACGAGCTGGTAGAGGTCGTTCGCATCCTCGAGCTCGGCCAGATGAGCCTCGACGAGTCGCTGAATTACTGGGAGCGAGGCGAGGAGCTAGCAGCGTACTGCGAGAAGTACCTGGATGGGGCAAGCACACGCATCGAAAAAGCCCTGGCCGCGCGGGAAAACGCAGGCCAGGGCGGCTCGCCTCAGGGGAATGCAGGCCAGGGCTCTTCGGGGCAGGACGACGCCGGTCAACAGACCGGCGCGCCGAGCAGCTCTTAATACCTACCGGGCGTCACCGGCTGCACCACCAGCAACTCCGGAGTCTGCCGCACCGCTGCTTGCGGGTGCTCCCCCGGTGGACTGGGATTCAGCCGAGACCTCCAGCGGCTCGGTCTTCGCCGTGATCTCCGCGGCGGTTGCCATGTCCTCGTGGCTGGCCATCCCCTCCAAAATCAAGCGCGTCTCACCCGCGTCGGCGACCCAGATAGGGCGGGCGTCCTCCCCCTTGTAGACGTGCCAGGTCAGTCCGCCAGCTTCCTCGGTCCCCGCCGCCTCGCGGAAGTGCTGATCCGGCTGGGTTGCGGTCTTAAAGTCCGCAGACGTCTGGCGCAGCGAGATGTACCGCTCCCCGTCGATGACCCAGCCCACCAGCGGCGCAGGCTCTGCCCCGACCTGGGACCGGCGGGCGGAGTTCGGCACCCAGCCCTCTGGCATCTTGGGCTCCCGCAGCGGGAAGTTCATGCCCCGTGCCTCCAGGGTGAGGAAGGAGTGGGCATCCACCTCACGGACCGGGCCGGACTTGTCCGGCCCACCCGGGTTGAAGGAACACAGGCCGGTAAAGCCCACCGTGAAGAACGTCACGAGGAGGAGGACACCGAGGGTCAGCAGGATGTCCTTCGTGGACTGAAACAGACGGGGCTTTTCGATACGCACGCCGGTCATTATCCCAAAAGCAGGCGGAATTGGTAATTCCCACCCGCACTCGCAATCACGGGCGCTGCCCGAGTTAGGGCAGTCCCCACGTCGCTGCCGACCTCTGTGCGCGGAGAGATATAAAATGAGGGCCGTACAGGGCTGCACTCTGCCGGAACTACAAAAACGTGGCGGAGTCGAACAGCACGCTCAGCCCGCACGACCCAATCGAGTGAAAGAGTTGGTTTAACACCATGTCCGCCGATAATTCCAGCGCCACCCCGCAGTCGACCAAGCAGGCCCCCGATCGCAACCTCGCCATGGAGCTCGTGCGCGTGACTGAGGCTGCCGCGCTCGCGTCCGGAAAGTGGGTCGGTCGCGGCCAGAAGGAGTCCGGCGACGGCGCCGCTGTGGACGCGATGCGCATGATGATCAACTCCGTCGCAATGGACGGCGTCGTCGTCATCGGTGAGGGTGAGAAGGACGAAGCACCGATGCTGTTCAACGGCGAGTCCGTCGGCACGGGCAAGGGCCCGGCGGTGGACATCGCCGTCGACCCGGTGGACGGCACCACCCTGATGGCAGAGGGTCGCCCGAACGCGATCTCCGTTATCGCGGCGGCGGAGCGCGGCAGCATGTACGACCCATCCGCGGTGTTCTACATGAAGAAGATCGCCGTCGGCCCGGAGGCTAAGGGTCTGATCGAGCTGGACGCGCCGGCTTCCCACAACATCCAGGTCGTCGCGAAGGCCAAGGGCATCGCCCCTGAGGAGGTCACCGTCGTGGTTCTGGACCGCCCGCGCCACCACGACCTGATCCGTGAGATCCGCGAAGCCGGCGCGAAGGTGCGCCTGATCGGTGACGGCGACGTCGCCGGCGCGGTCGCTGCCGCCCAGGACTCCTCCACCAACTCGGTGGACATCATGATGGGTATCGGTGGCACCCCGGAGGGTGTCATCACCGCCGCCGCCATGAAGTGCATGGGTGGTGAGATCCTGGGGCAGCTGTGGCCCAAGGACGACGCTGAGCGTGAGAAGGCTATCGATGCCGGCCACGACCTGTCCAAGATCCTCACCACCGACGACCTGGTGAACTCCGAGCACTGCTACTTCGTCGCCACCGGCGTGACCGACGGCGACATGCTGCGCGGCGTGTCTTACCGCAACCGCTCCGCGGTGACCCGTTCCCTGGTCATGCGCTCGAAGTCCGGCACGATCCGCTTCCTGGAGTCCCAGCACCAGCTGGGCAAGCTGCAGGAGTACTCGGTGCTCGACTACATCTAAAGCGAACATCACGCGCTCCTCACGCGCATGGAGACTGCCCCGCGACCCGCGTGTCGCAAAGCTCGGTAGAATGTTGTGTGGCATGGGGAGCGCCCGAAGCTCCCCGCCCCAGCTGGGGCGCGCGATAATCCGAACTATTAATTCTTCAGAACAGAAGGAAGCGATTATGACCGATCAAGAGTTCCGCATCGAACACGACACGATGGGCGAGGTTAAGGTCCCGGCGAAGGCCCTGTGGCGCGCCCAGACCCAGCGCGCAGTGGAAAACTTCCCAATCTCCGGCCGCCCGCTGGAGAGCGCACAGATCCGCGCGATGGGCCTGCTGAAGGCTGCTTGCGCCAAGGTCAACATCGAGCGCGGCCTGCTCCCGGAGGAGAAGGGCCAGGCCATCGTCGACGCTGCCCTGCGCATCGCCGATAACGAGTTCGACGCCGAGTTCCCGATCGACGTCTTCCAGACCGGCTCCGGCACCTCCTCGAACATGAACACCAACGAGGTCATCGCATCCCTGGCTAAGCAGGCGGGCGTCGAGGTCCACCCGAACGACGACGTCAACATGGGCCAGTCCTCCAACGACACCTTCCCGACCGCGACCCACGTGGCTACCACCGAGGCCGCCGTCAAGGACCTCATCCCGGCCCTGGAGAAGCTTGAGGCTTCCCTGCTGAACAAGGCCAAGGAGTACAAGAACGTCGTGAAGTCCGGCCGCACCCACCTGATGGACGCGGTTCCGGTCACCCTGGGCCAGGAGTTCGGTGGCTACGCCCGCCAGATCGAGCTCGGCATCGAGCGCGTGAAGGCTACCCTGCCGCGCGTCGGCGAGCTGCCGATCGGCGGCACCGCAACCGGCACCGGCCTGAACACCCCGGCTGACTTCGGCGCGAAGGTCACCGAGGAGCTCAAGAACCTCACCGGCCTGGACGTCCTGAAGGAGGCCGAGGACCACTTCGAGGCTCAGGCTAACCGCGACGGTCTGGTCGAGATGTCCGGCGCGCTGCGCAGCGTCGCCGTCTCCTTCTACAAGATGGCCAACGACATCCGCCTGATGGGCTCCGGCCCGCTGACCGGCCTGGGCGAGCTGCACCTGCCGGACCTGCAGCCGGGCTCCTCCATCATGCCGGGCAAGGTCAACCCTGTTCTGTGTGAGACCGCAACCCAGGTCTCCGCGCAGGTCATCGGCAACGACGCCGCGATCGCTTTCGGTGGCACCCAGGGCCAGTTTGAGCTGAACGTCTTCATCCCGATGATGGCTCGCAACGTGCTCGAGTCCATCAAGCTGCTGGCGAACGCCGCCACCGTCTTCGCCGAGCGTCTCGTCGACGGCCTGGAGGCCAACGAGGAGCACATGAAGCTGGAGGCCGAGAAGTCCCCGTCCATCGTGACCCCGCTGAACTCCGCGATCGGTTACGAGAACGCAGCTAAGGTCGCAAAGACCGCACTGGCTGAGGGCAAGACCATCCGCCAGACCGTCATCGACCTGGGCTTCGTCCCGGAGAAGCTCTCCGAAGAGGAGCTGGACAAGCGCCTCGACGTGCTGGCGATGGCCAACACCGACCGCGACCGCTTCTAAGAAGCACCCGCCGCGCTGAACTGGCATTAGGCCAGCTCACGCGCCGCGTCCGCCGGCCGAGCCACGGATCCCCGTGGCCCGGCCGGTTTTTTGTACCCGCCCTACGGCCCGAAGTATCGGCCATCTCACATATTTTTGCATTGCGTGCAATAGTGCACTGAGCGTAATCTTTTTTGGGTGACACAGCACCCAGCTCCCGAACCTAGGCCCGAGCACAGCGGCCCGCCGACCGGAAGGCGTGAACGAAACCGGCTCCACACCACGCTCACCATCGAGGACGTGGCCACCCGCCTCTTCCTCGAGCACGGCGTGGATCAAGTGACCGTGGAGCAGATTTGCGAAGGCGCGGACATTAGCCGCCGCAGCTTCTTCAACTACTTCGAATCCAAGGCCCAGCTGCTGAGCGGCCCGTCAGCCAGCGTCGTCACCCCGGCCCTACTCGCGGAGATCACTGAATTGTCCGCCGAGAAGGACCTCCCCTTCCCGGCGCAGGTGGTGGAGCTCGTCGGCAGGGCGCATATTGAGGTCCAGAAGCGGCGGCATGCCAGTTCGATCGACCCAGCGCTCTCCCGAGAGATCGCCCGGCGCCGTGCCGTGCTTCTTCGCACATCCCCCGAGCTGCTCTACGACCGCCATCGTTCGCTCCATGAGGCTAAGGAGCGCCTCAAGAAGGCCATTATCGCCAACCTGACCGAGCACCCCGCCAATCGAAGCTTGCGGGATCTACCGCTCGAACAAGAAGCGCATCTGCTGGTCAACATGGTGACCTCCACGGTGTGGTCCGCGTTCACCCTGGCGCACAGTTCCGATAGCGGCATCGCCGACGCCGAGGCCTTCACCGCCGCTACCCGCGCCCTCGGCACGCTCCATGCTGGTTTCGACCGGCTGAGCTTTGAGTGACCGAGCTTGCAGGCGGGGACGTCGTCCCCTCCCCAACCGACTTAAACATCACAACAACGAACCCAACAGCAGGAAGAAAAGATGACAGATACCGCGTCCACCGCCCCCGGAAAGGACTACCGCAAACAAAATAACGTCCCGCTGGTTTTCGCCTCGCTGATGATCGGCATGCTCATGTCCTCGCTGGGGCAGATGATCTTCGCCACGGCACTGCCGACGCTGGTTGGCGAGCTGGGCGGGGCGGACAAGATGAGCTGGGTCATCACCGCATTCTTGGTGACGATGACCATTGGCATGCCGATCTACGGCAAGCTCGGCGATCAGCTGGGACGTAAGCCGCTGTATCTGTTCGCGATTGCGGTCTTCCTGCTCGGCTCGGTGATCGGCGCGAATGCGCAGTCCATGGGGATGATGATCCTCGCCCGCGCGGTGCAAGGCGTGGGTGGTGGTGGCCTGATGGTGCTCTCGCAGGCGATCATCGCCGACGTTGTCCCGGCCCGCGAGCGCGGCAAGTACATGGGGTTGATGGGCGCGGTCTTTGGCCTATCGAGTGTGCTCGGTCCTCTGCTGGGTGGATTCTTTACCGACGGCCCAGGCTGGCGGTGGGCGCTGTGGTTCAACGTGCCGCTGGCGATCATCGCGTTCACGCTCTCGGCGTTCGCGCTGAAGTTGCCGCGGCGCGGGCAGCGCGCACCTTTCGACTGGTTCGGCTCGGTGTTGTTGGCTGCCGCAACGAGCACGCTGATCCTGGCGCTGACGTGGGGTGGCCGCGATTACGGCTGGACCGATCCGGTCATCCTGGGGCTGCTGGGCAGCACCATCGTGGCCACCGCATTGTTCCTGGTGGTTGAGCCGCGGGTGGCGAACCCGGTGCTGCCGACGAAGCTCTTTGGGGTGCGCAACTTCGCGCTGACCACGATCTCCAGCATCATCGTTGGCGTGGCGATGTTCGGTGCGATGGCTTATCTGCCGACGTATATCCAGATGATTCACGGCCTGTCCCCCACGGCTGCGGGGCTCATGATGATCCCGATGATGGCAGGGATGCTGATCTCCTCGACGGCGTCGGGGCGTTATATCTCGAGCACAGGCAAGTACAAGTACTTTCCCGTTGTGGGCCTGGGGATCGCGACGGTCGCGTTGGTGATGGTGGGGCGGCTGACCCCGGATTCCTCGATGAAGTATCTCGGGCTGTGCCTCGCGGTGTTTGGCGTGGGGCTGGGTCTGACGGTGCCGATCCTGACGCTGGTGGTGCAGAACACCTTCCCCATCAAGATTGTGGGTACCGCGACGGCGGCGAATAATTTCTTCCGCCAGATCGGCGGTTCGGTGGGTGCCGCGGTGGTGGGCAGCTTGTTCAGCCACCGTGCCGGCGAGTTTATGTCGCAGCGGTTGCCGGAGGCGCTGGCTACGATGGGGCCTGCGGCGGCGCCGTATGCGGAGAAGTTCGCCCATGGCGGTCAGCACAGTTTGACGCCGCATGCGGTGCACGAGCTGCCGGATCCGGTGCGGGATGCTGTGGTGGGCGCGTATAACGATGCGCTGGTGCCGGTGTTGGGGTGGTTGGCGCCGGCGATGCTGGTGGCGGGGTTGGTGCTGGTCTTCATTCGGCCCCAGCGGCTCAGCGAGACGCTATCCTAGCGAGGCGTCTCAGCTGGGCGCGGGGGATTATTCGCCGTTGCGGGCGGGGCCTTCTTCGAGGACAAGCTCGTAGACCTGGTTATCGCGCCAGGCGTCCTTCTTGGGCCCGTAGCTCATCTTCGCCATGGAGTGGAACGTCCCGACGAGTTCGAAGCCGCGGGAGACGTGCAGGCGCACGGAGCCTTCATTCTCCGGGAAGATGTGGGAGTGGATGGACCAGCGGCCGGCCTTGGTGGCCTCGGCGATGAGGGTGTCGAGCAGCTTGCCGCCTACGCCGCGCCCCTTGGCGTCGCTGGACATGTAGATCGAGTCTTCGATCACGCCGTGGAAGACTTCGCGCTGGCTGGCTGGGGAGGCCGCGATCCAGCCGAGGATCTTGCCGGTGGCTTCGTCTTCAGCAACGAAGGTCAGTTCCAGCAGGCGCGCTGCCCGGAAGTCCTCCCATTCGGGGGCTTCGGCCTCGAAGGTAGCTTCGCCGGTGTTCATGCCTTCTTGCAGGATGGCGCGAACTTCCGGGTAATCCTCTTCGCGGAGGTTGCGGATGATGATGCTGTCTTCTGCGCGCTTCGGGCTTTCGACGTCCTGGATCTTCGGCTCGGATCCGCCCGTCGTCTCTGGAGTGTTCTTATCCACGGTCGTCATGGCACAGATTCTGCCTTAGTGCCGGCGGCCTTTCCAATTTTTCTTGCCGCTTTTCTTGCGCGCCCCTGCGCGCCCGCGGGCTCGGCGTGGGGTCGTTGTCGACGACGTCGCGTTTTTTGGTGTGCGAGCGGCTCGTTTCTGTTCCGCGCCGCTGAGTTCCCCGCGGCTGCTTCCGGCCTTTCGGCCGCGGCAGATGCCGACGAATTCCTGTATTTCCTCGGCATCCCGCTCTTTCAGCCAAACGACGGCGACGACGGTCGTGCCGGGCAGCTCTGGACCGGGCGCGGTGCCCTTCTCCTCACCGCTTACCGCCGCGCTATCGACTGCGCCTGCGTCCGGATCTTCGTCTCGCGGTGCGGGGAGCAGGAGCTCGCGGTTGACCACTCCCCTGGTTCTTAGGGCCCGCAGGAGGGGGCGGGGTGCGACGGCGATTCCGACGTTGGCTGCGACAACGCCCAGCATTTCGCGGAGTTTGAGCAGGTCGTCGATGCCGTCGGCGGGTGTGGTGTACATGAACATCTCGTCGGAGAGTTCGGCCCACTTGACCCGGTCCATCACCTCGATCGGGTGCTCTTTGGGGGCGGCCACACCCATTTGTTCCTCATAGAGGGTCACAGTGTGGAATTTTTCCTTCTGTACGCCACCTTGACCGAGACGGACGATCGCAACGTCCGCTTCTCCGTTGTTGATGTATGTCAGCGGGTCGTCCGCGGCAGCGCCAGCGCTTCGCCATCCGGGGACGCGGTCGTCGAAGCGAGCGAACCACTTGTCCGGGTTGATGCCGGGGCTGAAGACGACGCGGAGGTAGCGCGGGGCGAGCTGAGCCATGGGGCCATCCTATCGCGAGGTCCCTGGGGTACTTAAGGAATGTCAGGCCAGGTTGCCGGGAGGCGGGGTTAACGGGCACTTGGCTCTAGAATGGGTGACGGAAAAGTTGAGTATGCGCAGCGCCGCTACTGGCGGCGCGCGGACGAGAGAATTATCAGCTCGGCACACAATGGCTGAGCCTTCAGGAGTGGCAATGACAGATAAGAAGGTCTCCAAGGGGCCAAAGATGAAGCCAATGACGGCGGCGAAGAAGTTGGGAATCTACCTCCCGGCCGCCCCGGAGGATTTCCAGAACACCCCGCTGGCCCACGAGGAATTCGTGGAGCTGCAGCAGAACCCACCAGAGTGGCTGCAGCAGCTACGCCTCGAGGGTCCCCACCCACGCCCGGAGGTGGCGCGGAAGCTGGGCATTACGATCACTGCGCTGCGCAAGAATGATCTGGATAAGCCGCTGACCACCGCTGAGATCAAGGAGCTGCTGGAGAACCAGCCGGAGTGGCTGCGCGAGGCTCGGAAGTCGCTGGCGGAAAATCGCCCAGGCGGCAAGAACTAGGTCATCCGCGCTGGGGGGTTGACGATTTCACGGAAAGCTCAGGCGGGGCTTTAAGCACTGTGATGCTTAAAGCCCCGC
>NZ_KV823489.1:24535-88028 GCF_001815965.1 Corynebacterium sp. HMSC22B11
GGGGCTTTAAGCACTGTGATGCTTAAAGCCCCGCCTGAGTTTTTGGCACCCGTGCGACGACACCGGGTGTACCCCTTTTGTTACCGCCGTGGGTGACTAGGCCACGGCAGCTTTTCAACCCATCGCTTCCATTCGCGCCGTGACAAGTTGCTCGGGCGAGGCGAGAAGAGGAGCCTTCCCGAGCGGCGCGGCAGAAAACGACTATCCACTACTGGCGCACCTCGTGAGATAATCCCCCGTGGGCGCTGATTTGAGGTTAGCATTACCTAAGTTCACACACAAGGGTTTAAAAAATATTTCTTCATAAATAGGTGACTGAGGCCACAAAGCGTTACTATGAACATAAGCATTAAGAGTTCTGGATCACAGTGCGAACTGTTCCGGCTCTTTCACCGAACATCCCCCGACTTCCGGAGAGGACAACATGAAGAACTACCTTCCGCGCACCCTGTTCAACGAAGAGCACGAGATGTTCCGCGAGGCCGTCCGCGGCTTCGTGGAGACCGAAATCCGCCCGAACGTCGAGCGCTGGCACGACCAGGGCTACGTCGACCGCGAGATGTTCAAGAAGGCCGGGGACATGGGCCTGCTGGGCATGGAGGTCGACGAGCAGTGGGGCGGCGGCGGAATGAACGACTACCGCTTCAACGCCGTGCTGACCGAGGAGCTCGCCAAGGCAGACTCCGGCTCCATCATCGTGGGCATCCAGACCATCAACGACCTGGTCATCCCATACCTGCAGCGCTTCGCCAACGACGAGCAGAAGGAGCGCTTCCTCAAGCCACTGTGCTCCGGTGAGAAGATCGCCGCAATCGCCATGACCGAGCCGGAGGCCGGCGCCGACCTGGCTGGCATCCGCACCCTGGCCCGCGACAACGGCGACGGCTCCTTCACCGTCAACGGTGCCAAGACCTTCATCTCCAACGGTGTCCAGGCGGACTTCACCATCATCGTCGCCATCACCGACCCGGAGAAGGGCCGCGCCGGCATCTCCCTGCTCATCGTTGAGGACGGCATGGAGGGCTACACCAAGACCGGCCCGCTGAAGAAGGTCGGCCTGAAGTCCCAGGACACCGCCGAGCTCTCCTTCGAGAACGTCCAGGTCCCAGCTGAGAACCTGCTGGGCGAGCGCGGTGCTGGCTTCGGCTACCTGCGTCACAACCTAGCTCAGGAGCGCCTGTCCATCGCCGTGGGCTCCGTCGCGACCTCCCGTCGCGCCTTCGACCTGGTGTACCAGCACTCCCAGGACCGCAAGACCTTCGGCAACCGTCTGGTCGACCACCAGGCCTACCGCTGGGAGCTGGCCAAGATGGTCCAGGGCCTGCAGGCTGCACAGTCCTTCGTCGATGCCTGCATCGAGGCCAAGGTCAAGGGCGAGCTGGACGAGACCACCGCTGCGATGGCGAAGTACCACACCACCGAGCTGCAGATCGAGGTCGTGAACCAGGCACTGCAGTTGCACGGTGGCTACGGCTTCATGATGGAGTACCCGATCGCTACCCACTACCTGGACTCCCGCGTCCAGCCGATCTACGGTGGCCCGAACGAGATCATGCTGGAGATCATCTCCCGCAAGCTGGCTAAGGGCGAGTAAGCCACTCCCCTTGCCCCCTCGCCGGGCGGGCGCAGCCTGAGCCGCCCGCCTGGGCGAGTTAGACATAAAAGAACCCGATGGTTTCCACCATCGGGTTCTTTTAGCTTTACGTCGCGACTGCGGCTACTTCACCTCGACGCCGGCCTCACGCAGTTCGGCGAGGGTCGCTTCCTCCCCCGCTGCTGACACCGGCGCGCACAGGCGCGGGATGACAGTGACGCCGAAGCCCTCGGCCTTCGCATCCAGCGCCGTGGCGCGCACGCAGAAGTCGGTCGCGATGCCGACCACGGTCACCTGACCAATACGGCGAGAGCGCAACCATTCTGCGAGCAGCACCTTCGGACGCTCCGCTTCGGCAGCAGCGCTGTTCACTTCCGTGGTGGCAAGAGAGTCCGCGAGGTGGCCTTCAAAGCCCGAGTAGGCGGGCTCGTACTCACCCTTGTGGAACCACGCCTCGACCTGATCAGTCGCCAGCGCCGGGTGCGACTGCGCGCCGGTGGTCCCGGCAACGCAGTGCACCGGCCAGGTGTCCTGGTAGTCCGGTTCCGCGCCCTCCGGGGCGAAGTGCCCGGCCGGGTCGATGTGCCAATCCTTGGTGCCCACGATGACGTCATAACGGTGCAGGCCAGCGATGTGCTTGCTGATCGCCTCGGCGGCCTGCGCACCACGTTCGGTGGCCAGGCTGCCGTCAACGAAGTCATTCTGCACGTCGACGATGATCAGCGCGTGCCCCGCCCCAGCGGACTGGAACGCGGAGCCAGCCTGGCCGTCCTGCGGGTTCACAGCGGACTCCGCCATTGTTAGACCAGCTTCCAGTCTTCGAGGCCCTCGTACAGCGGGAAGTCCTCGGCGACCTTGGAAACGCGAGCGCGCAGCGCGTCGACGTCGGCGTTCTTACCCTGCGCCAGCGCGGTACCGATGACGTCCGCGACCTCGGTGAAGGCGGCGGTGTCCAGGCCGCGGGAAGCCAGGGCCGGGGTACCGATGCGCAGGCCGGAGGTGACCATCGGCGGGCGCGGGTCGAAAGGAACGGCATTGCGGTTAACGGTGATGCCAACCTCGTGCAACAGATCCTCCGCCTGCTGGCCATCGAGCTCGGAGTGGCGCAGGTCAGCCAGCACCAGGTGAACATCGGTGCCGCCGGTGAGCACCTCGACGCCAGCACCCTTGGTGTCAGCGGCAGACAGGCGCTCAGCCAGGATCTTCGCGCCCTCGAGAGTGCGGGCCTGGCGGTCGCGGAACTCGTCGGTCTGGGCAACCTTCATGGCCACGGCCTTCGCGGCAACGGCGTGCATCAGCGGGCCACCCTGCTGGCCCGGGAAGACTGCGGAATTCAGCTTCTTCGCCCACTCCTGCTTCGCCAGGATCAGGCCGGAACGCGGACCACCCAGGGTCTTGTGCACGGTGGTGGACACGACGTCAGCGTGCGGGACCGGGGACGGGTGCAGGCCAGCTGCAACCAGGCCTGCGAAGTGAGCCATGTCGACCCACAGCTTCGCGCCGACCTCGTCCGCGATGGAGCGGAAGGCAGCGAAGTCCTGGTGGCGCGGGTAGGCGGACCAGCCGGCGATGATGACGGTCGGCTTCTCCTTGAGCGCCTGCTCGCGGACCTTATCCATGTCGATGCGCATGGTCTCCGGGTCCACCTCGTAGGCGATGGCCTCGTAGAGCTTGCCGGAGAAGTTCAGGTGCATGCCGTGGGTCAGGTGGCCACCGTGAGCCAGGGAGAGGCCCAGAATCTTATCCCGTGGGCTAGCCAGCGCCATAAGGACGGCGGCGTTGGCCTGCGCACCAGCGTGCGGCTGCACGTTGGCGAACTCCGCGCCGAAGACCTGCTTCGCGCGGTCGCGGGCCAGGTCCTCGATGACGTCGACGTGCTCGCAGCCGCCGTAGTAGCGGCGCCCAGGGTAGCCCTCGGCGTACTTATTGGTCAGGACGGAGCCCTGCGCCTGCAGCACTGCGCGCGGCACAAAGTTCTCACTCGCGATCATCTCGAGAGTGTTGCGCTGGCGGGCCAGCTCGCCGTCGATGGCGCGGGCGACATCCGGGTCGAGTTCAGCCAGCGGCACGTTGTGCTGGATGGTCTGTGGAGAATCGGACATAAGTTTCCGTCGGCCTTCCTTCAAAAAGGGTGTATACCACCAAGAATGCAGACCGATCCTTGGGGGTAGAAGGTGTTGTTGCGTTGCGCCCCACATCTTAGCGTCTGCCCCGGACGCAGGTCACAGCGCACCTAGCACATTTGGGTTATCTCCCCCCACACAGGCACAATGAGGCCATGAATCGTACGCCCCAGCGCGCCTCCGCGGACGCGGCTGTATCGCCCTTCATCGAGCTCAAGAGGAGCCAGTGGCGCGAACTCCGCAAGTCCATGCCACAGGTCTTGAGCGAATCGGAGCTCGACCAGCTGCGCGGCATCGGCGATGAGATTGACCTGGACGAGGTCAGCGAGGTCTACCTGCCGCTCTCCCGCCTCATCAACCTGCGGGTCGAGGCACAGCGCAGCCTGAATCAGGCCACCGAGACCTTCATCGGCGAGCCGATGCCTCCCACGCCGTACATCATCGGTGTGTCCGGCTCTGTGGCCGTCGGAAAGTCCACCACCGCGCGTGTGCTCCAGGTGCTGCTGCAGCGCTGGGAGTCCAGCCCCCGGGTGGATCTGATCACCACGGATGGCTTCCTCTTCCCCACCGCCGAGCTGGAACGCCGCCGCCTGCTGCACCGCAAGGGCTTCCCCGAGTCCTATGACCAGCAGGCGCTGCTGAACTTCGTGACCAAGGTGAAATCAGGAGCCCGCAACGTCAAAGCACCGGTCTACTCGCACGAGGCCTACGACCGGATTGCCGGCGAGTTCGAGGTCGTCGACCAGCCAGACATCCTCATCGTCGAAGGGCTCAACGTGCTGCAGACAGGGCCCACCCTCATGGTCAGCGACCTCTTCGACTTCTCCGTCTATGTCGACGCCCGGGTCGAGGACATTGAGGACTGGTACATCTCCCGATTCCTGCGGCTGAAAAACACCGCTTTCAAGGACCCGGACGCCCACTTCCACCACCTCGCTGGGCTGAGCGATGCACAGGCCTCCCAGGTGGCCCGGGAGATCTGGCAGACGGTGAACCTGCCGAACCTCATGGAGAACATCCTGCCGACCCGGATCCGGGCCAGCCTGGTGATGCGCAAGGGCGCAGATCATCTCGTCGACCGGGTGCGGATGCGCAAGATCTAGCCTCGCTCCCCAGCTGGCACTGCCCCGGCCCGTCTGTGACTGTGCCGGGCGACCAGTACAGCGCTGGTCTAGAGCCCGAAACGGCGGTGACGCTGGGAGTACTCCCGCAGCGCCCGGAGGAAGTCCACCCGCCGGAAGGCCGGCCAGTAGGTGTCCGTGAACCAAATCTCGGAGTAGGCGGACTGCCACAGCAGAAAGCCCGAGAGCCGCTGCTCCCCCGAGGTCCGAATCACCAGATCCGGGTCCGGCTGCCCCTTGGTGTACATGTGATTACCCAGGGAGTCGACGGTGATCCTCTCGGCGATCTCGTCCGCCGGCGTGCCATCCGCAGCGAGTTCCGCGACGGTGTCTCGCACCGCGTCGACGATCTCCTGACGTCCGCCGTAGCCGACGGCGACGTTGACGCACACGCCCGTGTTATTCGCGGTGAGCTGCTCGTTGTATTCCAGGCGTTCCCGCAGCTGCTGCGGCAGCAGCTCGAGGTGCCCCACGGAGCGCACGCGGAAGCCAGCCTTCGCCTGCCCAAGCTCGTCGGTGACGTCCCCAATGATTTTGACCAGGAGCTCGAGCTCCTCCGGCTTACGCTTGAGGTTCTCTGTGCTGAGCAGGTACACGGTCACCGAGGCGATGCCCATCTCGTCGCACCAATTGCACATCTCGGCGATCTTGCGGGCACCCACGCGATGCCCATGGGAAACGTCGGTGAAGCCGTTCTCCCTGGCCCAGCGACGGTTGCCGTCGGCCATGATGGCGATGTGGGCCGGGCGCGGCAGATCCCGCAGAGAGCGAGCCAGCCGCGCCTCGTAGGCGGGATAGAGCAGGCTGGCGAGCCTCTTCAGTGGCTCGGTTCGCCCGATCGCTGCCGCAAGCTTTGGTAGACGCACGATAATTAACCCTCTCGCTTAGCGTGCAGGATTCTCGTCTTCGTCTTCTTCCTCGGCCTTCGCGCGCTCCGCGTCGATCGCGTCGGGCCCGGTGAGCTGCGTTCCAATCCCGGAGGCGGGCTCGAAACGAGCATCGGTCTGCGGCACCTCGGTGCGGGCGAACATCGCTCCGCCCTTCGCGTACTCCTCGTAGCCGCTCTCCTCCATGGCCTTGTTGAGCCGCTCCTCATCGAACACGTCGATGCCGTGCTGCTCGGCGAAGGCGCGGCGGCGTTCCAAACGGCGCAGCCTGCGATTCATGCCGAATCCGATGACGATGACCACGAAGAGCAGCCCCAGGATGACGAACAGCCCGACCGGCGAGGCCTTGCCGAATTCCTCGCCGCGCGGGCCCGTATTGGGGGTTGGTCCCTGGGCGATAACAGTGGTCGTGTACGCCGCCCCTGCGGTCACCAGATCCGCTGCTGGCAGAGCAAGGGTCGAAAGAGCTGCGAACATGTCATCCATTCCCTTCGGCGGCGGTCAAGCCGTGTGTGAGTACTGGGCTAAAAATTCTCTAGCGGAAATCCTACTGCTCGGGGCGCACCGGCACCTCTGGCGGCTGGCTCTGGCTGAGCTCATCGGCGCTGCCCACCGGCGGCAAGCCCGCGGTGAGTTCTCTCTCTGGCAGTGTAGTGGCCACCCGGGTCTTCGCTAATTCGAACTCCTCCGTGGGCCACGTCTCGCGCTGCACGTCCACATCCACGCCGAAGAACGGCCCGTCCGGGTCGATCTGGGTGGCATGTGCGGTCAGCGCGGCATCACGGCGATCGAACCAATCGGCAGCGTTCACGCGGGTCGTCACTCGGGGGTAGACGTCCTGCTTTGCACGCCAGAAAGCCAGCTGCGTCATGGTGTGCTGATACTCGCGCAGGGTCATCTCGCCATTGGCCTGCCGCTGCGCCACTGCCTCGGCGAGCATGTTAAAGCGAGTCACCACGAAACCGTGCGTGTAGTACAGCTTCAGCGGAGCCCAGGCTTCACCCAAGTTGGGTCGATACTCGGGGTCTCCTGCCAGTTCCCAGGCGCGCATGGATACCGCGTGCACCATCAGGTGATCCGGGTGCGGATAGCCACCGTTTTCGTCATAGGTGATGATCACGTGCGGCTGGAAATCGCGGATCTGTGCAACCACGTCGGCGGCCACCTCGTCGACGTCTTGCAGCGCAAAGCAGCCGTCCGGGAGGTCCTCCCGCTTTCCGGATTCCGGCAGCCCGGAGTCCAGGTAGCCCAGCCAGCGGTGCTCCACCCCCAGGATCTCTGCGGCGCGGGCCATTTCCTCCCGGCGCACGTCCACCAGGTTCTCGTGCACCTCGGGGCGGTCCATCCTGGGGTTGAGGATGCTGCCTTCCTCGCCGCCCGTGCAGGTCAGCACGCGGACTCGGTGGCCTTCGTCGATATAGCGAGCCATCGTCGCCGCGCCCTTGCTGGATTCATCATCCGGGTGGGCGTGAATCGCCAGCACGCGGTAACCGTCCTGGGCGCCGCTCGTCGTCGAATCAGTCATACTTCCATATTGTTCCACGCACGATGAAGAGAAGTCACAACGCACCGACCCACCACACTTCAACCACAAGAGGAGGTCGACCCAGGTTGAGGAAATCTGCTTTTACGGCCGTATTGCCTAGAATGTAAAACACCATGACCTCTGATGCTTCCCCTTCGGTTCCCAACTCCCGCCCGGGCGGTGCGCAGATGCCCGCGGACGATGCCCTGAAGGCCCGCTACGGCGCTGAACGCAACCGTCCCTTCGCCGGCAAGGTGCTGGTCATCGCGCTGGTCGTCCTCATCGCCGGCGCGATGGCCTACGCGGTCAACCAGTTCATGAACGCATCCTCGGCGGACGTCACCGCGGTCGAGTCCGGCGGTTCCGTGGTGTCCGATACCCGCCTGAACATGCGCGTCGACGTCACCCGCGAGGATCCGTCGCAGCCGGCATACTGCATCGTCACCGCGATGGACTACGACAAGAATGAAGTCGGTCGCCGCGAGTTCTACGTCCCAGCCGGTGGGCCGAAGACCTCCCGCCACTCGGTGGATATCAACACTCGCGTGCCGGGCTACGCCGGGAAGATCTACGGCTGCTCCTCGGTCATCCCCTCCCACCTGAAGCAGTAGCCCACCGAAGAACGGGCAACCGACGACGCGTCGGCTGAAGTTTTCGCGCCTATTCGGTGCTAGAATACGCCCGGACAAGCGAGAACCGGCAGGCGTCGGCGAAACCGTGGGGCGTGCCCCGCAAAGCTATCGCCGCCTAAGGCGCTACCGCCGGGGACGGTGCATGGACCGTGATTGCCCGGATTAGCTGAAAATTACTGACATAATTTCCAAGGAGGATGGCGCAGATGGCAGACAATCAGACCACCTGGCTCACCCAAGAATCCTACGACCGACTCAACGCGGAACTGTTCGCCCTGAAGGAGAACCGCCCGGTCCTGGCCGCAGAGATCAATGAGCGCCGCGAGGAGGGTGACCTCAAGGAGAACGGTGGCTACCACGCCGCCCGCGAGCAGCAGGGCCAGGAGGAGGCCCGCATCGCTTACCTCGAGGAGCTGCTGGACAACGCCACCATCGGTGAGGCTCCGCAGGAGTCCGGCGTCGCGCTGGTCGGCACCGTCGTGCATGTCTACTACGACGACGATGAGGAGGACAAGGAAACCTTCCTGATCGGTACCCGCGGCCTGGAGTCCTCCAACCCGGAGCTGGAGACCTACTCCACCGACGCCCCGCTGGGCGCCGCCCTGGTTGGTGCGAAGGTCGGCGAGACCCGCGAGTACGAGACCCCGACCGGCGATACTGTCCGGGTGACCCTCGTGGAGGCCGAGCCGTATAACCCAGATCTGGATATTCCGCGCGCGATGCAGAAGTAGTTCTGACGCGACACTGCTCCACTGTGGCAGCGAGAAACCCTCGGCCCTGGATTTCCAGGGCCGAGGGTTTCTTTGTGCCTTGCTGCCGCTGCCAGAGTCGGCTGGCGGTGTTAACGCTCCGGGTGCTCCGCCGAGCGCTCACCAGCATCAGGTGACGCGGTGTCTACCGAATCAGCCGGTGCATCCGCAGCGTTTCCTTCCTGGTCCGCCCACCGCTTGGTCTCGTGGTCGTAGGCGATCTCTTCGCCCTCCTCATCCACGCGCTGGTACCAGTCGGTGACGTCCTCAGAGGAGGAATCGAAGTGGGCACCCGCTCCCCTGCCCTCCGGGGCGGAGGCGACGGTGAATTCGAAGTCATCGCCGTGCTCCTCCAGGCCACGAACCACCGCATTTTCCACCGCAGTGCTGGCGTAGTCCTTACGGATCGCCGCAGGGTCGGTGCGCAGGTCCTTGAGGAAGGCCACGGTCATCACCAGCAGGACGATCGAGAACGGCAGCGCAATGAGGATCGTGAGGTTCTGCAGCGCTGTCAGCGCGGTTTCCCCGCCGGCCAGCAGCATCACCGTGGCAATCCCCATCATGCACGCACCCCAGAACACCACGACCAGCTTGTTCGGCGCGGGGTTACCCTGGGAGGACATGGTTCCCATCACCACGGACGCCGAGTCCGCGGAGGTGACGAAGAAGATCGTGAGAACTGCGATCAGCAGGAACGGGGTGATCGTGTTCAAGGGCAACTGGTCAAAGAGGGCGAAGAGGACCTGCTCGTTATTCGCGGAGCCGTCGAACATCTCGCGGCCTTCCCGGCTGAAGGTGATGGAGGCACCACCAAAGATGGTGAAGGCCAGAACCAGGATGGCGGTCGGGCCGGCGATCGTTGCCAGCGCGAACTCCCGGATGGTGCGGCCCCGGGAGATCCGGGCGATGAACATGCCGACGAATGGGGTCCAGGCGATCCACCAGGCCCAGTAGAAGGCTGTCCACGCGCCCTGGAACTCGAGGGTCTCCTGACCCCAGGACAGGGACTTGCCCATCATCGGCAGCAGCTGGTCGATATAGGTCGCGACCCCGGATGGCACCAGGTTCAGCAGGAAGAGGCTCGGGCCGAAGAGGAATACGAAGGCCACGAGCAGCAGTGTGAGCGTGATGTTGATATTCGACAGGTAGCGGATGCCGCGCGCCACGCCGGAGACGGCGCTGATGATGAAGGCAACGCCGAGCACGCCGATGATGGCGATAACAGCGTTATTGGCCAGCGGGCCTACCCCGGAGATGATCTCCACACCTTGGGCGATCTGCAGGGCGGATACCCCAAGGGTAGCGGCGGTGCCGAAAAGGGTGGCGACGATCGCCATCATGTCGATCACCCGGCCCGCGATCCCCTCGTTCGGCTGGGTTCCCAGCAGGGGTCGAAACACGGAGCTCAGCAGGGAGGGGCGCCCGCGGCGATAGGTGGAATAGGCCAGCGCTCCGCCCACCAGCGCGTAGAGGCCCCAGATGGATAGCCCCCAGTGGAAGTGGGACTGGGCCAGCGCTTGGTGCAGGGCAGCAGGGGTTTCCGCGTCGACGGTCTCAGGCGGTGGCGAGAGATAGTACGCCAGGGGCTCGGAGGGGCCGAAGAAGAACACGCCCACGCCGATGCCCGCGCCGAACATCATCGCGATCCACGAGTATCGGGAGAACTCTGGTTCCTCGTCGTCCCGGCCCAGCGGGATCTGGCCGTACCGGGAGAATGCCAGGTAGAGCATGACGATGATGCCCAAGCTCATCACGAGGTTGAGCAGCCATGCGGCGTTATTCATCGCCCAGTCGTAGGCGGCCGCCGACGCTGTGGAAACCGAGTCCGGGGAGGCGATGCCCCAGGCGATGAAGGCCACGATGAAGGTGGCGGTAACAAAGAAGACGACGCGGTCCAGCGCGAAGTTCTTGTTTTGATCCTCGACGCTTAAGCCCGGGACCAGTCCGGGGTGCAGGTCGTGGGGGTACAAGCCGACTTGGGAACTTTTCCCAGTCTTGAGCAGCCCGGTCGCGGGCTGGGGCTTAGTGGGACGGGGTTTTTCGCCGAAGCTCATCGGCGCTCCTTGCTAGCTGGGTCAGCTCTTGTGCGCCCAGCTGTTTTACAATTGTTGACCTGATCACGCTACCAAGATCGACAGACACGCGGGCGCAGCTCGGGAAAGTTCCCCACCTCGGAGGCGTGAAAAAGCCCCTGGGGTTGAACCCCAAGGGCAAGATTTTCGAAGGGCCGACCCGCATCATGCGCCCTGGCCCTTGGCTGCTAGCGCTAGTCCCTATTGATGTAGGACAGCAGGCGCAGGATCTCGGTGTAGAGCCAGACCAGGGTCACGGCCAGGCCGAGGGCTACGCCCCAGGCCATCTTGGACGGCGCACCGGCGCGGACGAGGCGGTCGGCGGCGTCGAAGTCCTGCAGGAAGCTCAGCGCTGCGAGGCCGATGCACAGCAGGGAGAAGATCCAGGACAGCGGGGAGCCGTCGCGCAGCGGGCCAGCACCGCCGGTGAACAGGCCGATGACCAGGCTGCCCAGCGCCAGCACCAGCACACCGATCAGTGCGGCGACCATGAACTTCGTGAACTTCGGGGTCACGCGGATCGCACCCGTCTTGTAGACGAAGAGCATGCCGGCGAACACGCCGATGGTGCCCAGGATCGCCTGGCTGATCATGGCGCCAGCGTTCGTGTCCCCCACTGCCATGCCGGTGAGCATGTAGCTAAAGCCACCGACGAACAGGCCCTCGAAGCCTGCGTAGAGCAGGGTGACGACTGGGGAGCCGTACTTCTTCGCGAAGGCGGAGACCAGCACGGTGATGAGGCCACCGATGGCGCCGACCACGGTGAGGATCGAGCCCGTTGCCGGGTTCGCGCCGAAGATAAAGTAGTTCACCGCAGCCAGCACGACGATGACGCCCAGCGTGATGCCGGTCTTTGCCACCACGTCGTCCACGGTAATCGGGCGGTCGGCCGGACCGGCCTGACCGTAATTCGCGGCGTCCTGCAGCCCGTCCTGGTAGGTCGCCGTGGCAGCGGCACCACGGGCACTAGTAGCGAACTGGCCGTAGCCGTCGCCCTGCTGGCCGTAGCCCGGCTGCCCATAGCCCTGCGGCTGCTGGCCCTGGCGGTTCTGGCCGGTCAGTTCGGCCATGAATGGATTAGATTTCTGCACCTGAAAGCCTCAACTTTCGATTTCTTCGTCAAAACTTGTTCTTGCCGCCATGTGCACACCCAACTGGTGCGTCTACACGACCCGATCGGAGACCGGGACACATGCCACGCGCGATTTCCCAGCACTGCCGGGGCGCGCCACGAAGCTGGTAGGCGGTTAAAAGTTCCTACTTCACAATGTACCAACGCATGTGACGGACTTTTAGTTCCCAACGCTGCGGATTTTCTTTCTCAACCCACCTCATAGATTCCTCGGCAAAGGTATATTTCCACCCATGACTGCTTTGCGATTCCCCAAGCGACTGTCCCTCGGCGCACTCCCCGCAGACTTCCAGGAGGCGCTGCGCGGGCTGTCCGCGAACAAACTGCCCGCCGATGGTTCCAAGCCCGAGAAGACGATCGACGTCGAGGTGTCCTTCACCGCGGAGCACCTCGGCTGGGTGGGTTCCGGCGACGAGGAGGACGTCCACCGGGCCGTCGACGCCGCCCGTCAGGCGCAGCGCTCCTGGGCTCACGTTCCCTTCTCGGAGCGCAAGGCCATCCTCCTGCGTTTCCACGACGCCGTCCTGAAGAACCGCGAGCTGCTGATGGACATGGTGCAGCTGGAGACCGGCAAGAACCGCGCTTCCGCCTTCGACGAGGTCATGGACGTGGCGAATAACTCCCGCTACTACGCCAATAATGCGGAGAAGATCCTGAGCCCGAAGCGCCGACGCTCCGCGGTTCCGGTGCTCGCCAAGTCCCGCCAGCACTTCCAGCCTGTGGGTGTGGTCGGCCAGATTTCGCCATGGAACTACCCGCTGACCCTGGGCATCTCCGACGCCCTGCCTGCACTCATCGCGGGCAATGCGGTGGTCGCGAAGCCGGACTCCGCGACCCCGTTTACCTCCCTGCTGGTATTCGGCCTGCTCTTCGAGGCCGGCCTGCCACGCGACCTCGTGCAGCTGGTCACCGGCTCCGGCCGGGTGGTGGGCAGCGAGATCGCCAATACGTGTGACTTCCTGATGTTCACCGGGTCTACCGCCACCGGCAAGATCCTCGGGGCCACCGCGGGCTCCCGCCTGATCGGTTTCTCCGCGGAGCTGGGTGGCAAGAACCCGCTGATCGTCGCGGCGGACGCGAAGATGGATTACACGGTTCGCGGCGTCGTGGATGCCTGCTACTCCAACTCTGGCCAGCTGTGCGTCTCCATCGAGCGGGTGTACGTCGAGCGACCGGTGTACGAGGAGTTCAGCGCCAAGTTCGCCGACGCCGTGCGCGCCATGACCCTTGGCCCCGGCTTCGACTGGGAGGTGGCGATGGGTTCGCTGGCCTCCCAACAGCAGCTGGATACGGTCACCAGCTACGTGGACGACGCGGTGGCCAAAGGTGCCCGCGTTCTCGCCGGCGGCAAGGCTCGCCCGGACCTGGGCCCCTACTTCTACGAGCCCACGGTTCTCGCGGATGTCCCCGCCGACGCGAAGCTGCGCACCGAGGAGGTCTTCGGCCCGGTCGTCTTCGTCGAGGTTGTCGACGACCTGGTGGCTGCGGTCAACGCCGCCAACGACACCGTCTACGGACTCAACGCCTCCGTCTTCGCCAGCCCCGAGACGGGGCACCGCATCGCCCCACAGATCCGGGCCGGTTCCGTCTCCATCAACGACGGCTACACCGCCGCATGGTCGGCCATCGACAACACCAGTGGCGGCATGAAGGACTCTGGCATGGGTGGCCGCCACGGCGCGGCCGGGCTGCTGAAGTACACCGATAGCCAGAACATCACCGAGCAGCGGTGGATGTCCATGCGCGGTCCTGAGAGCCTGGGGGCCAAGGCCTACGCGCGCATCATGAGCACCGCACTGCTGGCAGGCAAGAAGCTGCGCATGCTGCCCTAAGTACGCCGCACACGCGCGCCAGCCCTCCCCGACGGATTCTTCGCCGGGGAGGGCTTCTTGCTGGAACGCTGGCTCCGCGAAGAGGCGCTCGCGGCGTACTCAGCGGCGGTGCCGCGCCCTTATTTCACGACCGGTCGCACGCTCACGGTCTCCAGGCAGGCCTCAGGCCCCATCTCGGCGGCCAGCCGCACCGCGGCGGCGATGTCTTCGGCGCGGACGTAGACACCCGGGTCGTAGCTATCGTTGCCCGCCTGGGCTTGCAGCTCGCGCTGCATATCCGAATCGACCTTCCCGGGGTGCACGGAGCTGACCCGAACCCTCCCCCGCTCTTCTTCGCGCAGGGCATCCGTGATCGCCTTGAGAGCGAACTTCGAGGCCGCATAGGGCCCATAGCCAGGGCCGGAGTTGTGCCCCGCCCCGGAGTTGATGGCGATCACCATGCCTCGCGCCTCACGCAGCGCCGGGAGCAGCAACCGCGTCAGCTCGGCCACGGCGATGACGTTGACGTCGAGCACCTCCCGCCACATCTGAAGCGGTGCCTCGGCGATGGGAGCATGCCCCGTCACGCCCGCGGAGTGCACCAGCAGGTCGAGACGCTGCGGGGCGACGTCGGAAGAAAAAGCTTCCGCTAACGCCGCCGGATCGGACAGGTCCACAGCGACCACCTGGGCGTCCGGAAAATCCTCCCGCAGGCTGTGCGCGGATGTCTCCGAGGAGCAGCACAGGATGAGCCGGTGATCGCGGGCAAGGTCATTCGCGATCGCCCGGCCAATGCCGCGGGACGCACCCGTGATCAGCGCAAGCGGCCGATTGCCGCTGTTGCCGGAGGTGGAATGGTCCTGATTCAAAGCTGCGTTATCCATGCTCACCATGCTAGTGAGCACCCTGCGAGCTGCACCATCCCCGTCGAGCTGAGCAAAGCCTCCGGAGCAGCTAAACTTGGGGCTATGAGCTTTGGAATGAACAACGCTCTCGGGCTGCGCGCGCCCAAGGGCAACTTCGACCTCAAGTCATTCAACCCTCGCGAAACCCCGGGGGTGAGGGGCAAAGGCGAGAAGTTCGAGAAGCGGGTCAACAAGGCCTATAAGAAGATCGCCGAGGAGCTGCGCGCCGAGCAGGCCAAGCTCTACGCGAACGGTGCCAGCGATGAGCAGGTCGGCAGCATCCTCATCATCCTGCAGGGCGTGGACGCCTCCGGTAAGAGCGGTGCCACCAACGCGATCCTGCAGGCCGTGTCCCCGCAGGGCGTGAACGTCGCCACCTTCGCGGAACCGGTCGAGTCGATCGACGATACCGACAACCGCGACTTCCTGGCCCGCATCCGCCACGAGCTGCCGGGCAACGGCGAGATCGCGATCTTCGACCGTTCCTACTACGAGGACGTCCTGGTCTCCCGTGTGGAGGGGCTCAGCGACGTCGAGGAAATCGACCGCCGCTACGACGCCATCCGTCGCTTCGAGAAGAAGCTCGAGGCCGACGGCACCCGTGTCATCAAGGTTCTCCTACACATTTCCCCGCAGTTCCAGACCAAGAGCTTCCTCTCCCGCCTGCGCAACCCGGCGCAGCGCTGGCGCTACTCCCCCAGCGACCTCGGCGTGCAGAAGAAGTGGGATGAATACCAAGAGGCTTATGCCCGTGCCATTGAGAAGACGAACGATGTCGCCCCGTGGTACATCGTGCCTAGTGATAAGCAGGACTACGCCCGCCTGGTCGTGCGCTACCTGCTGCTCAACGAGCTGCGAAACATGAATCTGGAGTGGCCAGAGGTCGACTTCAACCTCGAGAAGCAGCTGAAGAAGGTCGAGAAGGCCGCCGTCAAGGCCGAGGAGAAGGCTGCCAAGGAAGACGAGAAGGCAGCGAAGAACAGCTAGGCGGCGGTGCTCAGCCACCGGCAGCAATAGCGAACACTACTAGCGAAGCCAGGCGGGAGAAACGCTCTCCGGCCTGGCTTTTTCGTACCCCCAGTCGGGTTCGAACCGACACTGGGCGGATTTTAAGTCCGCTGCCTCTGCCAATTGGGCTATGGGGGCATAGGGTCCGCGCGCTAGGGCGCGCGGATTCTAAGCGCCGTTTCGGCGCATAACTTTTGCCAACATACCATCGAGGATGTCTTTCTCACTGATCGTGATCTCCTCGACGCCCAGGGCCAGGAAGCGGCTGGCGACCGCGTCGATGACCACCGCGCCACCTCCGACGACGTCCGCGCGGCCGGGGTGCATGGGACCGCACTCGAGGCGCTGGTCGACGGTCTTATCCCGCAGGTCGATGGCGGTATCCCGGAACGTGCGCAGCGGCAAGCGACTCAGGTGGATCTTCTCCGGCTGGTAGCTATCCAGCCCCTGCGTGATCGCGCTGAGCGTGGTCATGGTTCCAGCCACACCCACCAGGCGAGTCACACCGGTGAGGTCGACGTGCTCCTCCACCTCGCGGAGCTGCGTGGCGACGAAGTCCTCCGCCGCTGCGATTTCCTCCGCGGTCGGCGGATTGCTGTGCAGATAGCGCTCGGTGAGCCGCACGCAGCCCATATTCGCGGAGTAGGCCTCGACCGTACCGGTGTCCGCGACGGCGCCGTCGGCGTCAACGTCATGGACGACGAACTCGGTGGAGCCGCCACCCAAGTCGATGACGCAGATGCGCTCCGGGGTTCCGGACGGCAGGTCGGCGACGGCCCCGGCGAAGCTCAGCTCCGCCTCCTGCTCGCCGCTGATGACCTCAGCCTGGCGGCCGTCGACGATACGCCCCAGGTGGCGGGCGGTGATAGCGAAGAACTCGTCGCGGTTCTTCGCATCACGGGTGGCGCTCGTCGCCCCCATCATCACGTCCTCGACGTTGTGATCCACCATGCGCTGGGCGTAGGTGGCCAGGGCGTCGTCGACACGCTGGAGGGCCTCCGGTGCGAAACCACCCGTGGCATCCACGCCCTGGCCGAGCCGGACGATGATGTTATCGCGGTTGAGCTCCGTCAGCGTCCCGTCGGCCGCCCGCTCGGAGATGAGCAGGCGGATGGAGTTCGTGCCGCAGTCGATCGCGGCGAAGCGACGTGGGGCGTCGGCCTGGGCCATGTGTCTAGCTCCTCTGGTCTCGTTCGCGCTCGGGCAGGAACATGCCGGTGTTCTCCGCTCCCTCCACGGTAGTGGCCTGGACGAGGGAGATACCCAGCTCCTCGGAGGTCGGCCAATCGGCCGGAATCGCAGTGCCGGACAGGCTCGGGTCGTGCTCCACGGCCAGCGCCACGGTCTCGGTCCCGAGCCGGAGGCGTTCCGGCCCCTCGGCCAGCGCGTAGGCCATGAGGACGTGCAGGCACTTCACCCGATCGGGCATGCCCCCGCCCGAGAACTCAGTGCCGAGGTCCTCCATTGCGTTGCGCGTGGCCAGGTAGTGCTCGTGGGCAGCCTGGTAGTCCCGCTGCAGCTCCTCGTCCTCACCGAGGCGTTCCTGCATTGTCTTCATGACGCCGGCGACCTCCAGGCGGCTGGCCTCTGCGGTCAGTCGGGGGTCAGTGAGGTAGTACAGCGTCGGGAACGGGGTGCCGTCCGGCAGCCGGGGGTGGGTCTTCACGACGGCTGGCTGGCCGTCCGGGGTTCGGTAGCTGACCTCCACCGCACCGCGCGGCTCTCGGCCGAGCTGGGCGGCCATGATGTCCAGGTCTTCACGACTGACCGTCATTCATTCTCCTCTTGAAAAAGCCCGCGGGCTTGGGTCCTTCCAAGCTCTTCCGCGGGGCGTGCCGACTCCGGCGATTATGGCTGATTGTCGGGCAGGATCGGAAGTTTCATATCGCCGCTTGGCTGTTCGCCACCCTCGGGGTTGCCGCCGGGGTCCTGATCCTCGCCCTGCCCGGCGGGGGCGCTACCGGCGTCGCCCGGAGCTTCCTCCCCAGGTTCGACGGCCACGGAGTCCCACAGCTTCTTAAACCACGGGCTGTTCTCGTATTCCTGCTCCGACGGGCTCTTCCCCGCCCCGGGGGCGTCCTCCCCCGCCGCCCCGGTGATCTTCGGCGAGATGATGCGGTAGGCGGACTCGCCGGGCTCGATCACGCCGAGCCGGATGCGAGCCTGCTCCTTGAGGTAGTCCTCGTTTTCGAAGCGGTTGAGCTCCGCCTGGAGCTCCGCTTTGTGGCGCTCCTGCTCCTGGATGGTGCTCTGCAGCTGGGCCAGCTCCGTGCGCTGTTCGTAGTAGTTGCGCAGCGGGGTGGCCAGAGACAGGGCCATCAGACCGACCACCAGGATCACAACGATCGCGGCAACGGGGCTCATTCGGGACGGCAGGGCGACGAAGCGGCGTGCCACGCGCTTGGGCGCCTGCCGCATCCGACGGCGACGGGCCTGATTGCGCTCCATGGAGCGCGCCTGCGGCAGCCGCTGGCCCGCGGAATCCGCTGAATCCGCGTTCGCCCCACCGCGCTGGTCACTGCCAGCGGGGCGGGGCGAATGATCGCGGGAGGGGTGGGTCATAACGGGCTATTCTAGTCCGCTCGCCCTAGTTCTTGAAGCGGGGGAAAGCGGAGCGACCCGCGTAGCCTGCTGCACCCTCCAGGTAGCGCTCGATGCGGAGCAGCTGGTTGTACTTCGCGACACGCTCGGAGCGGGCCGGGGCACCGGTCTTGATCTGGCCGCAGTTCAGGGCAACGGCCAGGTCGGCGATGGTGGTGTCCTCGGTCTCGCCGGAGCGGTGGGACATCATGGTGCGGTAACCGTTGCGGTGTGCCAGCTCCACGGCGTCGAAGGTCTCGGAGAGGGTACCGATCTGGTTCACCTTGACCAGCAGGGCGTTGGCCGCCCCACGGTCGATGCCCTCCTGCAGGCGGGCCGGGTTGGTGACGAAGAGGTCATCGCCCACGATCTGGATCTTGTCGCCGAGCTTCTCGGTGAGGGTGACGTAGCCCTCCCAGTCGTCCTCGTCCAGCGGGTCCTCGATGGAGACGATCGGGTACTGCTCGACCAGGTCGGCGTAGACCTCAACCATCTCGGCGGAGCTGTGCTTGCCGCCCTCGAAGTTGTACACGCCGTCTTCGTAGAACTCGGAGGAAGCCACGTCCAGGGCCAGGGCGACGTCCTCGCCCAGGGTATAGCCGGCCTTCTCGATGGCCTCGACGATGAGATCCAGGGCTGCCTTGGTGGACTCGACGGATGGGGCGAAGCCGCCCTCGTCGCCCAGGCCGGTGGACAGGCCCTTGGCCTTAATGACGGCCTTGAGGCTGTGGTAGACCTCGGCGCCGACCTGCAGTGCCTCGGCGAAGGTCGCCGCGCCGATCGGGGCGATCATGAACTCCTGGACGTCCACGCCGGAGTCCGCGTGCGCGCCGCCATTGAGAATGTTCATCATTGGCACCGGCAGGACGTGGCCATTCGGGCCTCCGACGTAGCGGAAAAGCTCCAGGCCAGCGGAGTCAGCGGCGGCGTGGGCGACGGCCATGGACACGCCGAGCAGGGCGTTGGCGCCCAGACGGGACTTGTTCTCGGTGCCGTCGAGCTCCAGCAGGGTCTGGTCGATGAGGCGCTGATCGTCAGCCTCCAGGCCAGCCAGGGCGTCGTCGATCTCGGTGTTGACGAACTCGACAGCCTTGGCAACGCCCTTGCCGAGGTAGCGATCGCCGCCGTCGCGCAGCTCGTGCGCCTCGTGGACACCGGTGGACGCGCCCGAAGGCACGGCGGCACGGCCCATCGAACCGTCGTCGAGGATGACCTCGACCTCGACGGTGGGGTTACCGCGGGAGTCCATGATCTCCAGCGCGCTGACGTTAAGGATTCCGGCCATCTGTGTCTGCCTCCTAGGCACATTCGACGTTGCTTTGACCACTGGCGCGGGCGGGGTAAGCCCGGCGCCATCGCACCGGCCCCGGACCCGAAAGCCAGGAACTATTCTAGCCACCTCTATTTTGCCATGCGCCCGCCATTTGACCTCCGATCGACCCACACGCCTCGCCCCCGAGCCACGTTCTGCCACAATGGGGCCATGAATCAGATCGTTGATGCTGTAAATAAAGTGTCCCCCACCACCGAGAAGGTCATGAACGACTCGGTCACCTTCTCCCCTCGCCGCTGGAAGTCCGGCTGGCCGTTCCACCTGCGCCACGTCCCACCCTTCCGGGACGACGCCACCGCCTCCATCACGCGCGCAGAAGTGTTTAGCTTCGCGGAAGACGCCGTTGCTTCCGGCTACGCCCGGGATCGGGTCATCGACTTCATCGGTGCTGCCTTCGCCTACGGGGCGGGTCAGTCCCAGGCGGTGCTGCCGTTGCAGCAGTTCCTGCGCAACAAGGCCAAGGCCGCCAGCCTGCTCAAGACGATCCCGACCCTGGAGTCCAAGGAACCAGCAGCGCAGTACGAGGCGCTGACGAAGATCGGCCTGCCGGCGAAGTTCGCCTCCTATATCGCCTACTTCCTTGCCGGCCCTCAGGCTGCCGGTGAGGATAAGCCGCTGGTGATCTGCTCCAACCGCGCGAAGATCGCGGGCCTGGAGAAGGATTCCGACTGGTCCGCCGCGGACTACGGCACCTACCTCGGCGCAGTGCGCGAGGCTCGCGACAGCGTCGACCCGGAGCTGCCGCTCGACGCCGTCGAGTGGGCTATGCGCGAGTCGGTGCGTTAAACCACACCCTGGGGCCAGCCGCTACAGTGCGCTAGATGACGCTGGCGGCCTGCCCCAGCGCGTAATTCGCCGCGGCGTCGCGCACGTCGCGGACGTACTGATCCGACTGGTTATAGGAGCGGATCGCCTGCGTCCACCCCTCCGGGGTGCTCAAGTCGCGGCCGAAGTCGCAGAGCAGGCGGGCAGCCGCGGCGGCCGCGTCGTCGATGTTCTGCGGATCCGCCACCCCGTCGCCGTTGGCGTCCACTCCGTAGTGCTGCCAGGTTTCGGGGATGAACTGCATCGGCCCCATCGCGCGGTCGAATTCCTTGTCCCCGTCGAGCTTGCCGCCGTCCGTGTCCTCGATGCGGGCGAATTTCTCCCCGTTGAGCTGGGGACCGAAGATTTTCGGGTCCGCGGTTCCCTGATCATTGAGCTTCGTGCCGCGTAGGGTCCAGCCGGCGTAGGAGCCGTGCTTGGTTTCCACAAAGCCCAGGCCAGCGAGGGTGTTCCAACGCAGCCCGCACTCCGGGCGGGTCTGGCGGGCGATGTTCTCCGCATTCCCGTAGGCGATCAGGGCCTGATAGGGGATGTTCGTCTCCGACACCTGACCACGCGCCCAACGGGCCAGCTGGTTGGCGGTGCGTCCCGGCTGATGGATATCAATGGTCGGCGCAGGCGCTGCCGCGGCGGGCGGGACGTCGTCCGGGATGGGAAGACGATTGGCCTTGATCGGCGAGTTTCCGGTGAAGGCGGCCACCAGAAAACCCACCAGAGCGATGATGCTCAGCAGGGCGACCACGACGACGCCGCAGCCCATCACAGCGCACCCGGAGCGGCGACGGCGTGGGACCGAGGCCGCGGGCTCGTAGCGGTTGTGATTCACAGGACTTCCTTCCCGCTGGCGCGCTGAGTAGCGCCCTTGCGGCGTGATTTGGGCATAGGCAAAGAATGATACCGGTGGCGGTGGGCTACGCGGGACGGATGCACCGAACCGCAGCTAACTGCGCGGCGGGCAGGGACACCACCGAACCGGATCGCGTACCGGACACGATACTGAATTCGGCGAGCGCTTCGAAAGGCCGGGGGTCGACGCGAATGTAAACCCCGGGGGTCACGCCACTGCCCTCCAGGTGACGGAGCAGGTCAGGATCGGAGTCGGAGACCCGCTCCACGCACAGCACATCGCCGACGGCTGCCTCGGAAAGCGGGAAGGACTCGGTTTTGGGGAGCTGGCCCGCCGCGTTCGGGATCGGATCGCCGTGCGGGTCCCGGTCCGGGTACCCCATCAGCTCGTCGATGCGGGCGAGGAGTTTCTCGCTGACGGCGTGCTCGAGCTCCTCGGCCTCGTCGTGAACCTCATCGAGGGAATAGCCCAGCTCACGGCAGAGATAGGTTTCGATCAGCCGGTGGCGGCGCACCATCTGAATCGCGAGCTCATGACCCAAGTCCGTCAGGGTGATGGGCGCGTAGGGGCGGTGATTGACCAGCCCCTGGGCCGCTAGCCGCTTCACGGCCTCGGAGGCGGTGGAGTTCTGCTGGCCAACCTTGGCAGCGAGCTGGGTCAGCCCCACTCCGGTGCCACTCCACTCCTGGACGTCGAAGATCGCCTTGAGGTAGTCCTGCGAGCGGAAAGGAAGATCGGAAAGGCGCACGGCGAAGGCTCTAGCGTCCCATCCGGTCGAGCTGCTGGCGGAAGTTCTGAACCGCCTTGAGCAGGCGGTCCTCCGCCCCACCTGGCTCGTCGAGCTCGAGGCCGACCATCGGGTAGCGGATATCCGTCGGGATGTCTGCATCCCGCAGGCCGCGCTCGCGGGCCTCGCG
The DNA here is from genome assembly GCF_001815965.1 of Corynebacterium sp. HMSC22B11. Lineage (NCBI taxonomy): Bacteria > Bacillati > Actinomycetota > Actinomycetes > Mycobacteriales > Corynebacteriaceae > Corynebacterium > Corynebacterium sp. HMSC22B11. Next base: position 46,597 of record NZ_KV823489.1, read on the forward strand.
GATGATCTCATCGGCTGCGGACAGCGCGGAGGTGTGGCGCGGCTGGGCTGCCTGAACTGGCTGAGCGACTGGGGCTGGCTGCGCTGCCTGCTGCGGCTGTGCCTGGGTCGCGTGTGCAGTCTGGGCGGGCTGAGAGACGGGGCTGGCCGACTTCGCCGACGCCCCCTGGCCAGCGTTATCGTCCTTGGCGGTGGCCTGCGAACCCAGCGGGCCACGCTGCGACTGATCAGCTTGCTGCTCAGCGGCCTGCTGCTTCAGCTCGGCCTTCCGGTCCAGGTAATCGCGGAAGGCTGGACCGTGTGCCTCACGCTTGCGCTGCTCCTGAGCCTGCTTACCGGCACGCCACAGGTCGTTTTGCTCCTGAATACCCACCGCGCGCTCGACATCCTCGAAAAGGTACGGTGCGCGGTCACGCAGCTTTGCGACAAACGCGCCGGCCACGTGCCCGATGTCGAAGGCTCCACGGCGGTTCGCGATCTCCGCGTGGAAGAGCACCTGCAGCAGCACGTCCGAAAGCTCCTCGCAGAGGTCCTGCTCGGCCCACTCGGGGACCTCGCCATCACCATCGGCCTGATCTTCGGAGCCCACGGCGGCGAGGACGTCCCGCAGCTCAATGGTGCTCGCCAACTCCTCGGTCTCCTCCCGCAGGAAGGGCACCAGGTCGGCGTGGGTCATGGACTGCTCCCACTTGCCCTGGCGCAGTGCGCGGGCCATCAGCGCCACAGCATCCTCGATCTCATCCATGACGGACTCGGGCACCTCGGTGCGCGCGGTGCGGCGGCTACCCGCCACGGCGGCGGTGTGCTCATCAGCGGAAAGAACCTCGCCCTCGACGAAACCCTCGCCACTATAGGCAGCCGAGGCTGCGGCGTCGGCGGCGTAGTCCGCATCCCCCTGCTGGGAGCTCGGCTGGTGGTACAGGTGCGCGGACTGCTGATAGGCATCGTCCACGGCATCGGCGTACTGCTGATAAGACTCCAGCGCCTCCGCCGGGTCCTGCTCCCCCATCCCGGACATCGCCTGGCCGATGGCCTCCGCGGAGGGCAGCGCGGGCGTGTGCGCCGGGGCGAGCTCACCGGAATCCCGCGGCCCGAACTCCCGATCTGGAGCAAGGTGCACCAGCAGGCTCGGGGCTGCCAGCAGCTCGTCGCCCTCCTCGATCCGCTCGATGACCAGGTCGTTTCGCAGATCGGTGGTGACGAGGACGTCGGACTCGTAGACCGTGTGTCCGCCGAGGTCGCCGATGACCCAGCGGATGCGGATCGGCACCTCCTCCGTATAGGAAACCTTGCCACTGAGCAGGGTCACGGCGTCGACGGGAATCATCGAGGGGAATCGAGGATCGAGGAGTACGACTGTCATGGGGCTAAAGTTTACGCTAGTGACTCGGAAGTTTTCGCACCGAGGGGCTAACGCGTCGGGGCACTACCTCCCCTGATGTCCCGTTCCGGGATCCCAGCCAGCTGGGTGAGTGCATTCGCACACCACTGCGCCAGCGGCACATCCCGCAACGCGACCGCCCGCATCCCCGCACCCTCCTTCGGCGCCGGAATAACCACGACCTTGGTGGTGGCCCGGTACGTCGCCCCCGGGAATAGGCGCTTCAACCGCACCTGGCCGGAGTCCTGCAGATCAATGGGGCTGAAGCTGATGCGAGATCCCGTCGCCACAACCTCCGAGACCCCCAGGTCACGGCAGATCAACCGCAGCCGGGACAGCACCGCGAGGTTGGTCACCTGGGCCGGCGGCTCGCCGTACCGATCCCGGAACTCGTTGAGCACCTCCTCAATCTGGTCCTCATCCTGCGCCTCCGCGAGCTTGCGGTAGGCCTCCAGTCGGAGCCGCTCGGAGGCCACGTAGGTCACCGGAATGTGCGCATCCACCGGCAAGTCAATGCGGATCTCCTTCTTCTCCTCCTCGCGCCCGTCCACCGGCTTGCCGTCGGCCATCGCCCGGAAGGCCTCCACCGCCTCACCAACGAGGCGGACGTAGAGGTCGAAGCCCACTCCCGCGATGTGCCCCGATTGCTCGGCGCCCAAGACGTTGCCGGCGCCGCGCATCTCCAGGTCCTTCATCGCGACGGCCATGCCCGCGCCGAGCTCGTTGTTCTGCGCGATGGTGGACAACCGGTCGTAGGAGGTCTCGGTGAGCACCTCACCCTTCGGATAGAGGAAGTAGGCATAGGCACGCTCCCGGGACCGGCCCACGCGCCCGCGCAGCTGGTGCAGCTGGGATAGGCCCATGTGGTGGGCGTTCTCCACGATCAGGGTGTTGGCATTCGAGATGTCCAGGCCGGTCTCCACGATGGTGGTGCACACCAGGATGTCGAACTCCCGGTTCCAGAAACCCTCCACGGTGGTCTCCAGCTGCTCCTCGCTCATCTGGCCGTGGGCGACCACGACCCGGGCTTCGGGCACGAGGCTGCGGATGTGCTCCGCCGCCTTCTCGATGGACTTCACCCGGTTGTGGATGTAGAACACCTGACCGTCGCGCAGCAGCTCGCGGCGGATCGCGGCAGCGACGTGCTTATCCTCCTGCGCACCGACGTAGGTAAGCACGGGGTGGCGGTCCTGCGGCGGGGTAAGGATGGTCGACATCTCGCGAATGCCTGCCATGGACATCTCCAGCGTGCGCGGGATCGGGGTAGCAGACATGGTCAGGACGTCCACGTGGGTGCGCAGGGACTTGATGTGCTCCTTGTGCTCCACGCCGAAGCGCTGCTCCTCGTCGACGATGATGAGGCCCAGGTTCTTCCAGGTCACTCCGGTCTGCAGCAGGCGGTGGGTGCCCACGACGATGTCGATGGTGCCGTCCGCCAGGCCCTTAAGGATCTCCTTGGATTCCGACGGAGTGGTGAATCGGCTCAGCTCCGCGATGCGGGTCGGGAAGTCCTGCATCCGCTCCCGGAAGGTCTTCATATGCTGCTGCGCGAGCAGCGTCGTCGGGACGAGGACGGCGATCTGCTTGCCCGACTGAACGGCCTTGAAGGCGGCGCGCACCGCGACCTCCGTCTTGCCGTAGCCCACGTCGCCCACGATGACGCGATCCATCGGCACCGGCTTTTCCATGTCGGACTTCACGGCCTCGATGGCGTTGAACTGGTCCTCGGTCTCCGTGAAGGGGAAGGCCTCCTCCATCTCCCGCTGCCACGGGCTGTCCGGGGCGAAGGCGTAGCCCGGCGCGGCTTGGCGCTGGGCGTAGAGCTGCACGAGCTCCCCGGCGATTTCCCGGACGGCCTTGCGGGCCTTGCGTTTGGTGTTCTTCCAGTCCGCCCCACCCATCTTGGACAGGGCGGGCTTCTCGCCGCCGACGTAGCGGGACAGCAGGTCGAGCTGGTCCATGGGGACGTAGAGCTGGTCGCCCGGACCACCCCGCTTGCTGGGTGCGTATTCGAGGACGAGGTACTCGCGGCGGGAGGCGTCCGCCCCCTTGCCGACGGTGCGCTCGGTCATCTTCACGAACTTGCCGATGCCGTGGGAATCGTGGACCACCAGGTCGCCGGGCTCCAGGGCCAGCGGATCGACGCGGTTGCGGCGCTTGGCTGGCTTGCGTTTGCCGGTCGCCGCCGCCTCCACGCGGTTGCCGGTGACGTCCGTTTCGGTGAGGAATAGCAGGCTGGGCTGCTCTCCCCCAGCCATTGGGAAGACGAGGCCATCGTGGGCGACCGCGTGGTAGATGCTGACCTTCTTCGGTGCCGGCTCCTGGTCCGGGGTCGCCTTGGATGTGGCCTGGCGGCCGATGCCGCGCTGGCCGCGCAGGTCCACCCCCACAGCTTCGGCGGCGATGCCTGCCTCGTGGAAGCGACGCAGCATGCGGGCAGCGACGGTGGGCGTTGGGGCGGCGAAGGCGACCCTGCCACCGGCCTCCACGCGGGTGCGGATATCGGCCATCATCTGCTCGATGGCCTCCATCTCACCGCGGGGCTGGGGCGCGGCGTCGTAATCCAGCAGGAGGGCGTCGCCGTCGAAGCCTTCGTCGGAATCCAACATGCCGAGCGGGGATAGCGTCCACCACGGCCTCTCCAGTGCTGCCTGGGCATGCCGGGCCGCGGCGACGGACACGTAGGCCACGCCGTCGGCAGGAGCGTCCGCTCCCATGGCCGCGGCCTCCCAGCCGGCCTCGAGGAACTGCTCGCCGGTCTCCTTCAGGTCTGCGGCGCGGCGCTCGACAGCGGCCGGGGCCAGCACGATGGTGTGCGTGCCATCGGGCAGGAATTCCGGCAGGAGCTTCAGCTCACCGTCGTGGAGGCTCGGGATCAGTGCTTCCATGCCGGGCACCGCGATCTTCTCACTGATCTTGTGGTACACATCCGCCAGCTCGGCATAGCTGGCGTTTTCCTTAGCCAGTTCCGCGGCGCGGGTGGCCACGGAGTCGGTGATGAGCAGCTCGCGGGCTGGATAGACGGTGACCTCGTCGAGCTCAACACCTGGGATGGTGCGCTGATCGCCGACGCTGAAGGGCCGGATGTCGGAGACCTCGTCGCCCCAGAATTCCACGCGCACGGGCAGCTCCCCCGTTGCCGGGAAGACGTCGAGAATGCCGCCGCGCACCGCGAAGTGACCGCGCTTGGCGACCACGTCCACCGCGGAGTAGCCACGCTCTACAAGCTCGTGCTGGATCTGTTCGAAGTCCACCTCCTGATCGACGGCGAGATGGACGGAGGCCACGGCGCCGAGGCTGTCCTGGATGGGCTGCACCAGCGTGCGCACTGGCGCGACAACCACCCGGATCCGGGTCTCGGACTCCCCCAGCTCGCCGGCGGTCTGCCGGTGCAGTCGGCGGAGCACCTTCATCCGTTGGGAGACGGTCTCCACGTTCGGGGAGATGCGCTCGTGTGGCAGGGTCTCCCAGGCGGGCATGAGCTCCACCTCGTCGCCCAGCATGGCCTTGAGCTGCTCGGTGAGGTCCTCGGCCTGCCGGGCGGTCGCGGTGATCACCAGCACTGGGGCGTGCTGGGCGATCGTGCCGACGGCGAAGGGCCACACCGCGTCCGGGCCTTGGATCGCCAACTGCGCGGCACCGATGTGGGTGACCAGCCCCTTGAGCTTCGAGTCGCGCGCGGCGGCCCGCAGCACACCCGACAGCGCGGGGGCTGCATTCCCCCTATTCCCTGGTGCGGACGTATTTTGGCTTGCCGATGGGCGGACCGTGGTACTCATAGCGCCCCAGTGTAGCCGTGGGGGCAGACATCCCTACCCCGCGGCCTGCGGACTCCCGGCGCCCTGATGCTTCGGTGGTTTGCCACCCCTCGCGCGCCATGGGGTAGGGTGTTAAGCCGTTAGCGTCGTCCTGCGGGATCTTCGACGGCTAGCGCATTCCCCCATGGTGTAATTGGCAACACTGCGGTTTTTGGTACCGTCATTCTAGGTTCGAGTCCTGGTGGGGGAGCATGACGAGCGAAGACCAACAAGCTCAGGCCCCTACTCACTCCGAGCAGGGGCCTTTTTCGACGCGCCTGTCCCACAAGCTGATCGGTAAGCCACCGCAGTCCGATCTGCCGAATGTGGAGCAGAACGGGCTGCGCTTCTCCACGGCCTTTGGTTTTCAAAACATCGGCGACCAGATCATGAGCGCGAAGACGACGCTGCCGTGGCTGCTGCAGATGCTGGCCGCGCCCGCGTGGATCGCGCCACTGTTGGTGCCGATCCGGGAGTCCGGGTCGATGCTGCCGCAGGCGGGGCTCCGCCCATGGATCCAGGCCCGCTCCCGCCGGCTGCCGATCCTGCTGCTGGGCACGCTGGGCCAGGCGCTGGGCTGCATCATCGCGATGTGCGCTGCCCTGTTCACCTCCGGCACGGCAGCTGGCCTGCTGATCCTCTTCGGCCTCGCGCTGCTCGCCGCCTCCCGTTCGCTGGTGTCGCTGACGAGTAAGGACATCCAGGGCCGCACGATGCCGAAGGGCTACCGCGGCCGGGTCACTGGTTTCGCGACGACGCTCGCGGGTGCGGTGACCATCGTGGTGGGCCTGATCATCGCCGCCCTGCGTGACAGCCTGAGCCCCGGAACCTTCGGCGTGCTTTTCGCGGCCGGTGCCGGTGCCTGGCTGGTGAGTTTCCTGCTCTTCAAGGGGATCCAGGAGCCGCTGGTGGACGAGGAAGATCTCGCTGAGCCGCCCCATTCCTTCGTCGAGATGAATCGCGCCATCTGGGACGACGTGTGGGGCCTGGTGCGGGACGACAAGCCCTTCCGCAACTTCGTGCTGGTCCGTTCCCTCATGCTCGCCTCCGCCCTCTCCCCCACCTTCCTGGTCACGCTGCAGGGCCGGGCTGGTTCGAGCGTGACCGGCCTGGGCCTGTTCGTCGTGGCCGCGGGCCTGGCCTCGCTGGCCGCCGGCCGGGTCTCTGGCGCATTGTCGGATAAATCCTCGAAGAACACCCTTTCGGGCGGCGCGCTGTTTGCCGTCGTTCTGCTGCTGATCACCATCGGCCTGGCCCTGGCCTGGGAGGACGCCCTGTACTGGTGGCTACCCGTAGCCTTCTTCGGTATCTCGGTGGCACACGCGGCCATCCGGGTGTCCCGGTCGACCTATGTGGTGGACATGGCTGAGGGCGATCAACGCACCCGCTATGTCTCGGTCTCCAACACGCTCATGGGCATCATCCTGCTGCTCATCGGTGCGCTGACCGCGCTGTTGAGCCTCATGGGGACCCTCTGGGCGCTCGGCGCTCTAGCTGCGTTCGGCGCGCTGGGCTCCCTGCTCGCGGCGAAGCTGCCCGAGGTTTCCGCCCGGCAGAATTAGGCCCCACCTGATCAGGCGCGCGACACAGCCCCGCAGCCCGCGAAGCTTTGTCCGGCGCGGCGGTTATGCTGGTGTACTACCAAGACCGTCCACACCCGATTTTCAAGGAGGGGCTGCCGCCGTGTCGCGCACTCCGAACAGGAACCAAGCCACCGACCAGCCAACGCAAACCCAGACCACGGGAGCTGGTGGGACGTCTGCGGGGGTGGACCTGGCGGTCGTCATCCTCGCTGCGGGCGCCGGGACGCGCATGAAGTCGGCCACGCCGAAGACCCTGCACGCCATCGGCGGACGCACTCTGCTGGCCCACAGCCTCCACGCCGCGGCGGGCGCGCAGCCAAGCAACATGGTGGCCGTGATCGGGCACGGCCGCGAGCAGGTCGGCCCGGCCTGCGAGCAGGTGGCCCAAGACCTGGGCCGGAAGATCCACCTGGCCGTCCAGGAGGAGCAGAACGGCACCGGGCACGCCGTCCAGTGCGCGATGGAGGAGCTGGCGGACTTCCAGGGCACCGTCATCGTCACCAACGCCGACGTCCCGCTGCTGACGGGTGAGACGATCACCGCGCTGTACCGCTCCCACACCGAGGTACCGACCGCGGTGACGGTACTCTCCGTCGAGCAGGACAACCCGACCGGTTACGGCCGCATCGTACGATCCGAATACGGCGACGTCATGCAGATCGTCGAGGAAAAGGACGCCACCGAGGAACAGCGGGCGATCACCGAGGTCAACTCCGGTGTCTTCGCCTTCGACGCCGAGATCCTGCGGGACGCGCTGAGCCGCCTGAACACGGATAACGCGCAGGGCGAGCTCTACCTCACCGACGTGCTGTCCATCGCCCGGGCCGATGGCCACCCGGTGCGCGCCCACACCGCCAACGATGCCGCGGAACTCGCGGGCGTGAACGACCGAGTTCAGCTGGCCCGCGCCGGTGAGGAGCTCAACCGCCGCGTACTGGAGCGCACGATGCGCGGCGGGGCGACGATCGTGGACCCGCACAGCACCCGCATCGACGTAGATGTTCAGGTCGGCCAGGACGTCACGATCCTGCCGGGCACCCAACTGCTGGGCCGCACCCGGATCGCGGACAACGCCACCGTGGGCCCGGATACGACCCTGCAGGACACCACCGTTGGCGAGGGCGCATCCGTGGTGCGCACCCACGCCCTCAGCTCCACCATCGGTGCCCGCGCCACCGTCGGCCCGTTCACCTACCTGCGCCCCGGCACTGAGCTCGGCGAGGAGGGCAAGCTGGGCGGCTTCGTCGAGACGAAGAACGCCACCATCGGGCGTGGTTCGAAGGTGCCGCACCTGACCTACGTGGGTGATGCCACCATCGGCGAGTACAGCAACATCGGGGCCTCCAGCGTCTTCGTCAACTACGACGGGGTGAACAAGCACCACACCACAATCGGCTCGCACGTGCGCACGGGCTCGGACACGATGTTCATTGCGCCCGTCACCGTCGGCGACGGCGCCTACTCCGGGGCCGGAACCGTCATCAAGGAGGACGTCCCCGCCGGCGCCCTGGCCGTCTCAGGTGGCCAGCAGCGCAACATCGAGGGCTGGGTGGCCAAGCGCCGCCCCGGCACCCCGGCGGCGGAGGCCGCGCAGCGCGCAGCTAGCGAGGCTGCTACCCCGCAGCCCGAGGGTGAGACCCCGGAGCAGGGGCAGTAGCCCTAGCCCTCGTTGGTTCTTTAAACACGGGGCAATTATCATCAGTTCATGTAAAGCTGGTCACTGCGGCGAGCGGGTGGCGCCCTCAAAGATCCTGCGCAAGGATCGACGGGCGGCAACGTACCGGCGAAACAAGAAAACAAATTCTCGGGAAGGCTGATCTGTGTCCACCACTCACTGGATCGACAACCAAAAGAACCTCATGCTGTTTTCGGGTCGTGCGCACCCGGAGCTGGGTGAGGCCGTAGCCCGCGAGCTTGGTGTCGAGCTGACTCCCACCACGGCGCGCAACTTCGCCAACGGCGAGATCTTCGTGCGCTTCGAGGAGTCCGTCCGTGGCTCCGACGCTTTCGTCCTGCAGTCCCACCCACAGCCGCTGAACGACTGGCTGATGGAGCAGCTGCTGATGATCGACGCCCTGAAGCGCGGCTCGGCGAAGCGGATCACGGCGATCCTCCCGTTCTACCCTTACGCTCGTCAGGATAAGAAGCACCGCGGCCGCGAGCCGATCTCCGCCCGCCTGATCGCTGACCTCTTCAAGGCCGCCGGCGCGGACCGCCTGGTCTCCGTGGACCTGCACACCGACCAGATCCAGGGCTTCTTCGATGGTCCGGTCGATCACATGCACGCGCTGCCGATCCTGACCAAGCACATCAAGGAGAACTACAACCTGGACAACATCGTGGTTGTCTCCCCGGACGCCGGCCGCGTGAAGGAGTCCGAAAAGTGGGCCAACCAGCTGGGCGGCGCCCCGCTGGCCTTCATCCACAAGACCCGCGACATCGACGTGGCCAATAAGGTCACCTCCAACCGCGTGGTCGGCGACGTCGAGGGCCGCACCTGTGTGCTGCTGGACGACATGATCGACACCGGCGGCACCATCGCTGGCGCTGTCCAGGTGCTGAAGAACGCCGGTGCGGGCGACGTCATCATCGCCACGACCCACGGTGTCTTCTCCGGCCCGGCCCGCGAGCGCCTCAGCGAGTGCGGTGCCCGTGAGATCATCACCACCGACACCCTGCCGCAGAGCACCGAAGGCTGGGATAACCTCACGGTTCTCTCCGTGGCCCCGCTGGTGGCAAAGACGATCCACGAGATCTTCGAGAACGGCTCGGTGACCACTCTCTTCGAGTAGTCCCCTGCGCCTGCCTGCGCGCTCCACCCCCGTTTCCGCCCGCCTGTGGGCGGAACCGGGGGTGGTTTGCTGTTGCAGGGCGGGTTTAGCAGGACCCCGAGCGACCTCTCAGCTAATCTTTAGCTTCGATCACGTTCCTTATGGCTGCGGGCAGTCGCCCCGGCATGCAGTGGAGGTTTCTATGCGCCGCTCCGCCATCCCCGCCGTCCTGGTCGCCGGTCTGCTCGCCCTGAGCAGTTGCTCCAGCCTCCAGTCCGATGACGACGCCTCCGGCCCGCCGACGGTGACGGTGACCACCACGAAGCCGGGCAAGGCCCCGAAGCCGACGGGAGGCAAGGGCTCCGAGGGGAAGAGCTCGAAAGGCAGCAACGGAGGCGACGAAGACGGCAACGCGGAGCCGGGCGGACGCGGAGTGACGGACGTTCCGGCCTCCACATTCGACGTTGGGGACAAAGGCGTGCGCATGTTCTTAGTCAAGAGCCTGGGCACCGTCTGCGTAGATAACAGCCGCAAGGAGCGCGGCGCGGAGGGTTACCAGCTGCTGTGTTCGAACATGCAGGAGCGTCTGCCGGGGCTGTACTCGGAACCCGCCAGCGGCTTGGGACCACAACCGCAAAACGAGTTTGGGCTCGCCACTGGCCCCACGGGTCCCGCGTGGACGTCTCGTACTTCGCTCACCAGCCCGGGCGGTGGAAGCATGCAGCCTCCGAAGGAGTTGAAGCCCGGACAGCGGGTTACCCTTGGCGAGGTCACCTGCACGGCAGGCCGAAAGGACCTGGAGTGCGAGTCCAAAACTGGTCCGGATTTCAGGAGCACCAAGCCCCACCGCATACGTGTGACGGATAAAGAGATCTACGTAGATGACAGCGAGGTACCACTCGGCGGGACGTGTGCACCGGTGAAGGCCAAGGATGGCAAGAAGCTGGTTGCTCGGTTGACTCGTGGCGACAACGACTGCAAGACGATGCGCGCCACCCTGCAGGAATATGCGGATGGCGGGTATAGCAACCACGGCCCCGGCGAGGTGAGCACCGGTTATCGCTGCATGCTCGGAGCCACCGCGGAAGGCCAGAAGGGAGACGGCTCCTGCACTGAGAAGAACCGCGGGCAGTACTCGTCCTTCACCATCGAGTTCGTTTAATTCGCGTCTGCGACGTCCCCGTCGCCAATCTTCCCACCCCGCCCGTCCCCACGTCACGCCACCGCCCCACCCGCATCAGGCGCCACACTGCAGCGCTGCGCCCGAAAAAGGGGTTTGCCCACGTGGGCTGCCACCTTGTAAGATGTCGGTTGATCTCGGCGAGGGCTGGCTCTTAAACAAGCTGGCCGTTATCGGCGCGATGAACTACCCGGCCATGCGGCTTCCTTGTATTCGAGGGGCTTCACGTGGGCGGGGTGGACACCCGCCGCGAGAAACCGCGGCTTTTTTTCTTTTCCGGCCAACGATCCCGGGCGAAGAGAAAAGCAGTGGCAACCGCAATATTTACACTTCAACTTCTTAACTCTAAGGAGCACTCATGGCTGAATTGACTCGTATCGAAGGCGTTCTGCGCACCGAGTTCGGTAAGGGCGCATCCCGTCGCCTGCGTCGCGACGGCCGGATCCCACTGGTTGTCTACGGCAACGAGCTGGACCCGGTCCACGTCCACGTCGACACCCTGGACCTGCACGCACTGGTCCGTAATGAGGGCGTCAACGCCGTGTTCGAGCTGAATATCGACGGCGAGGACAACCTGGTGATGGTCAAGGCCATCGACCAGAACGTCCTGACCCTGGACATCGACCACGCTGACCTGCTGAACGTCAAGCGCGGCGAGCGCGTCGAGGTCGAGGTTCCGGTCATCCACGAGGGCCTCCCGGCACCGGGCGCAATGGTTGTTCAGGACGTCGACGTCCTGCTGCTCGAGGTCGACGTCCTCGACATTCCGGAAGAGATCGTCCTGGACATCAACGGCCTGGAGATCGGCGAGCAGATCCTGGCGAAGGACGTCAAGATGCCGTCCAACGCTGTCCTGGTTTCCGACGCCGAGGAGCTCGTCATCAACATTGTCGAGCCGGAGGAGGAAGAGCTGCCTGAGGACGACGAGGCTGCTGCCGAGGGTGAGGACGCTGCTGCAGGCGAAGAGGCCGAGGCTCCGGCAGAGTCCGAGGACTAATCCCCTCCCCTGCACGCCGGCCGCTGAACGCAAGTTCATGGCCGGGGTCGCAACTTTCCCCCGCTGCGCCGGGCACGAGGCATGAACCATACCTTGCGCCCCAGCGCGGCGGGTCTTTCTATGGAAGGATTCCAACTGTGTGTGGAAAGCTGAAGAACTCCTCCCCCAAGAAGTCCCCGAAGGCTGCTGGCAGCGCGGATGCCCCGTGGCTCGTCGTTGGGCTCGGTAACCCGGGTGCCCAGTACGAGACCACGCGCCACAACATTGGCTATCTGGCGGTCGACGAGCTGCTGGACGACCTCACTCCCATGCCAGGCACGTTGAGTGCCCACAAGCGCACCAACTCGCTGATCTGCCAGACGAAGATCGATCGCCAGTCGGTGATCATCGCCCGGGCCCGCAGCTACATGAACCTCTCGGGCGGGGCGATCGGGGCTTTGGCGAAGTTCTTCAAGGTCCCGGCCGAGCACGTGATCGTGATCCACGACGAGTTGGACCTCGACCCGGCAGCGGTACGCATCAAGGTCGGTGGCGGCGAGAACGGCCACAACGGCCTGAAGTCCACCACCCAGGCGCTGGGCACCCGGGACTACGTACGCATCCGGATGGGCATCGGTCGCCCACCGGGGCGCATGGACCCGGCGAGCTTCGTTCTCAAGCCCTTCAGCAAGCAGGAGCTCGAATGGCTGCCGCTCTCCCTGGGGGATGCGGCAGACGCGGTGCGGCTCATCGTGAGCCGCGGGGTGGCCATCGCCCAGAATGAGATTCACGGGCGCAGCCGCTAACAGGCAACGTGAAAGGGCCCGCGACCAGTATCGGTCGCGGGCCCTTTAGCTCGCTTGTGGGGCCGCGCTGCCCGGCCCCGGGAACTCCCTTAGTTCAGGGTATCCAGTGCGGCGCGGGTGGGCACCACAGCGTGCTGGGCGCTGGCCAGCTGCTCGATGATGCGGACCACCTGGCAGGAGTAACCGAACTCGTTGTCGTACCAGACATAGAGCACGAGGTTCTTGCCGGCAGCGATCGTCGCACGGCCGTCGACGACACCAGCGTGGGTGGAGCCGACGAAGTCGGTGGAAACGACCTCCGGGGAGTCGATGTAGTCCACCTGCTGACGCAGCTCGGAGACGAGCGAGACATCGCGCAGGTAGTTGTTGACCTCGTCCTTGGTGACCTCGCGGGACATGCTGAGGTTCAGCACGGCCATGGAGACGTCCGGGGTCGGGACGCGGATGGCGTTACCGGTCAGCTTGCCCTCGAACTCCGGCAGGGCCTTGGAGACGGCCTTGGCGGCACCGGTCTCGGTGAGCACCATGTTCAGGGTTGCGGCACGGCCGCGGCGCTCGCCCTTGTGGAAGTTGTCGATGAGGTTCTGGTCGTTGGTGAAGGCGTGGACGGTCTCGACGTGGCCGTGGTCCACACCCCACTTGTCGTTGACGACCTTCAGCACCGGGGTGATGCCGTTGGTGGTGCAGGACGCGGCGGAGAGGATGCGGTCGTCCTCGGAGTCCAGGTCGACGTCGGTGTGGTTGATGCCGAAGACGAGGTTCTTGATGTCGCCCTTGCCCGGTGCGGTGAGCAGTGCGCGGGCAACGCCCTTGGCCTGCAGGTGCTGGCCCAGGCCCTCGCGGTCGCGCCACACGCCGGTGTTGTCGACGACGATGGCGTTATCGATGCCGTACTGGGTGTAGTCGATCTCGGCCGGCTTGTTGGCGTAGATGACCTGGATCGGGGTGCCGTTGGCCCAGATGACGTTGTTCTCCTCGTCGACCCAGATGGTGCCGTCGAAGCTGCCGTGGACGGAGTCGCGGCGCAGCAGGGAGGCACGCTTCTGCAGGTCGTCCTCGGAGTTCTTGCGGACGACGATGGCGCGCAGGCGCGGGCCGGCCTTCTCGGAGCTCTGGGCGAGCAGGATGCGGGCCAGGAGGCGGCCGATGCGGCCGAAGCCGTAGAGGACGACGTCGGTGGTCGGGGTGTCGCCGCGAGTGCCGATGACGTCGGCGAACTGCTCCTTGAGGAACTCGTCGATGGCGGCGGTGTCCTCGAAGTCGCCACCCTTGTCATCGAATGCGGTGGCCAGGGCGCCGAGGTCCGCAGCGACGGTGTTCAGGTCGAGCTCTGCGATGCGCTCGAGGATCGGCATGGTGTGCGCGATCGGCAGGTCGTTTTTGGTGATGCGACGTGCGAAGCGGTGCTGCTTCAGAATGTCGGTCTCAGCAACGTTGATGAGCTGGCGACCGAAGATGGACGTCACGACGTTCTTTTCGCGGCGGAGCTGCCCGAGCAGCGGGATCATCTTTTCCGCCAGGGCGACGCGCTCGTTCCAATCAGCTTGCTGCTTGTCGATGGACGCAGAAGCGGACATGAGACCTCCAAAAATTAAAGGGGCAAAGATTAACCACCCTAAACCCTAATTGTCTTGGGATTGAAAGTGGGATTCCACCCCTAGTGTTGCCCCCTTTTTTCTCTCGCTGCCGTCTCCAGCCACAGCGAGGCGGACCGGCCCTTCGGGGCGTTAGGAGCGTTGGCTCTCCGCCGCCTTCTGGCGCAGCCTCAACAGCGTCAGCGCAGGCCAGAGGATATCCACAGCGGCCACGACGGCGGCGCACACCCAACCGGCGAACCGCAGGATGCCCAGCATATCCGCGTAATCGGAGAGCGCTGGAACGACTGGTGTGATCACGCCCACGTTCACCACGATGAGGCCGATGAGCGTCAACAACGCGATCCCCCGCTGCAGCCTTGCCATGCACACAATGAGCTCCGGGCCGCGGCGCTGACCGGGAGCCGAAGGGTTGTAAAAGCTCAGCCAGTAGGAAGCGACGAAGGCCACCAGGGCCAGCAGCGCCGCGCAGAACGGGGTGCGGTAGACCTGCCACAGTTCCCGGCCGCTGTGCACGTCAGTGTTCCACCACACCACCACACCGGCGGCGACCACCACACCGTAAGCGAGGATAAACAACCAGCCCGCGAACTTCGGGTACACCAGCTGGTCGAAGGAGCGGGGCACGGTGCCGGGCTGCTGTTGATAGTGGGCGTACTGCTTGCGGGCGGACTCGGAGGCCGATTCCGCGTCCGCGAAATCCGCATTCTCATCGCCGATCTCCCACCACCGCGAAAGCCGGCGCTCCTGCCGGATGGCTCGGCGCCCCTTTGCCCAGAACCACAAGCCCGCGCAGATCTGGAGCACGGGCAGCACCACGCAACCCCACACCACCAGGCGGTGCGCCTCCTGTGCCAGCGCGATCAGCACCGCGATGGCGAACAGCAGCAGCACCCGCGTGTTGGCCTTCTTGAAGTCGGACTTCGCCGCCAAGACAACAGGGTTGAGGCGTTTAATCCGGGGGATGCGCACCCCCAGCATCCGGTTCTCCGAGGAGAGCACCAGCATGGAGCGGAGGGTCGACCAGATCAAGATCATCAGCACGATCCCAAGTACTGCGGGCACGACCGTATCGATCGCGATGTACTGGGGGTCAGTGCTGGACATGGTGTGAAAGTTTAGCCCACTGGCCCCGCCTCCTGCCCAGCGGCTGGAGGGATTCGGGCTGGGGGCTTGTGGGGCGCTACCCTGGGTACTCATGAACGCCCACGCTGCTGCTGAAGCCACCCGACGCCGTACCTTCGCCGTCATCGCCCACCCGGACGCAGGTAAGTCCACCCTCACCGAGGCGCTGGCGCTGCACGCCCACGTCATCCAGGAGGCCGGCGCGGTGCACGGCAAGGCGGGGCGCAAGTCCACCGTCTCCGACTGGATGGAGATGGAGAAGGACCGCGGCATCTCGATCGGTTCCTCGGCGCTGCAGTTCGACTACGCACCGGAGGGGCACGAGGGCGAGCCCTACGTCATCAACCTGGTGGATACTCCGGGCCACGCGGACTTCTCGGAGGACACCTACCGCGTGCTCTCCGCCGTGGATGCCGCGGTGATGCTCGTCGACGGCGGTAAGGGCCTGGAGCCGCAGACCCTGAAGCTGTTCCGGGTGTGTAAGGCCCGTGGGCTGCCCATCGTCACGGTGATTAACAAGTGGGACCGGGTGGGCCGGGACGCCTTGGACCTGGTGGAGGAGATCGTCAGCGAGATCGATCTGCAGCCCACTCCACTGTTCTGGCCTGTCGGTGAGGCCGGGGACTTCCGGGGACTCGCCCGCATCGACGAAGACGGCAACGCGGAGGAGTACATCCACTTCACCCGCACCGCCGGTGGTTCCACGATCGCCCCGGAGGAGCACTACACCCCGGATGAAGCCGCCGACCGTGAGGGGGATGTGTGGGAGACGGCCGTCGAGGAGGCCGAGCTGCTGGCTGCCGACGGCGCACTGCACGATCAGGAGCTCTTCCTGCAGTGCGTGACCTCGCCGGTGATCTTCGCCTCCGCGATGCTGAACTTCGGCGTGCACCAGATCCTGGACACCCTGTGCGCGCTCGCCCCATCCCCCGCCGGCCGGACATCCGACGAGAAGGCGCTGGCCGCCCAGTCCGGCGCCTCCGCCGCGGTGCAGGAGTTCCGCGATACCGGAGATGACTTCTCCGGCGTGGTGTTCAAGGTGCAGGCCGGCATGGACGCCCACCACCGCGACCGCCTGGCGTTCATGCGGATCATTTCCGGCGAGTTTGAGCGCGGCATGCAGGTCACCCACGCCCAGTCGGGCCGCAGCTTCTCCTCCAAGCACGCACTGACGATGTTTGGCCGGACCCGTGAGACGGTGGAGACCGCCTATCCGGGCGACATTATCGGCCTGGTCAACGCGGGCGCGCTGGCGCCGGGTGACACGATCTACACCGGCAAGAAGGTGCAGTTCCCACCGATGCCGCAGTTCGCCCCGGAGCACTTCCAGACGCTGCGCGCGAAGTCCCTGGGCAAGTACAAGCAGTTCCGCAAGGCGCTGGAGCAGCTGGAGTCCGAGGGCGTTGTTCAGATTTTGCGCAACGACCTGCGCGGCGACGCCGCCCCGGTGATGGCCGCGGTGGGCCCGATGCAGTTCGAGGTGATGCAGGGGCGTATGGCCGCGGAGTACAACGTGGAGACCGTCACCGAACCGGTGCCGTATTCGGTGGCCCGCCGCACCGACGAGGCCTCCGCCCCGCAGCTGGGGCGCCAGCGTGGCGTGGAGATCTTCACCCGCGGCGACGGCGAGCTGATCGCCCTGTTCGGCGATAAGTGGAAGCTGGCCTTCATCGAGAAGGAGTTCCCGGATCTGACGCTGGAGACGCTGGTCGCCGACTAGCCCCGCCCTGGTGGGCGTGGGCGCGACAGCAATCCCGCCGCCCAGCCGGAACCACCAACGGCCCCGCTGCTTTTGCAGCGGGGCCGTTGACGTCCTCAAAAAAGAATCTAGAGCAGCAGCGAGGCGCCGAAGAGGATGAGAACCGCCGCGACCAGGTAGCCGGCGGCCTTGGCCATCGCGGCTTTGCGCTCCCGCATGGCTGCCATCGCCGAGCCGAAGACACCGTTCGGGTACGCACGCACGAGGCCGACGAACACCGCACTCACGGCGGGCAGGCTGAGCGCCAGGCTGGCGTAGAAAAACAGCCCAACGTAGCGCAAGACCGCGGAATAATCCCCGGCCGAAAGGTAGGCCAGGCCGGTGAAGAAAGGCGCCGAGGTCGCGGATTGGATCACGCCGAGCAGGAAGCCCAGGCCGAAAGTCGCGGCGGATGGGGTGGTCAGCGGCCCCACCATCCGGTTGAGCAGCTGGGACTGCTCGGCACCCGGCTTGCTGCGCAGCGTGAGCACGAGGGTGAGCACACCGATAGCGATGAGGACGATCGCGAAGACCGGGGAGTCAAGCGCACGGGTCACCGCGTCGCCGAGCCCGTCGAAGGCCAGCATGGTCACCACGGAGAGAACAAGCACGCCGAGCCAGTCCCCGCCCACCACGAGCGTGGCGATACGCCGGTAGGGCGCGGCGGACGGCAGCATCACGCCGAGGGCAACGATGACTCCGATGAGCAGCGCGTTGAGCGAATCAACCAGCGCGAAGGAAACGGCATGCAGCATGACGCCCTAGGCTACTCGCACTTCGCCCCCACTACCCCATCGGCGGGTTTTAGGACTTCTTGGAGTCCTTGCCCTTGGGCTCCTCATCGACCTCGAGCTTGGCGGCGTAATCCGGCACGTAGCGGAACTCTTCGCGCGGCGGGCGCTGGTAGTTGGATTCGGAGACCGGACGCTCCGGGATCTCCGGCAGCTCGCGCTCAATGTGGTGGTACGGGATGGAATCCAGCAGGTGAGCAATGACGTTCACGCGGGAGCGCTTCTTGTCCTCGCTCTCCACCGTGTACCACGGGGCCGATGGGATGTCCGTGTGGACGAACATGGCGTCCTTGGCGCGGGAGTAGTCCTCCCAGCGGGTGATCGACTGCAGGTCCATCGGGGAGAGCTTCCAGCGGCGCAGCGGATCCTCGAGGCGAGAGGTGAAGCGTGCGTACTGCTCCTCATCGGAGACGGAGAACCAGTACTTGCGCAGGATGATGCCGTCCTCCACGAGCAGGCGCTCGAAGATCGGGGCCTGGTGCAGGAAACGGCGGTACTCGTCGGTGGTGCAGAAGCCCATGACGCGCTCCACACCGGCGCGGTTGTACCAGGAGCGGTCGAAGATCACGATCTCGCCAGCGGTGGGCAGCTTTTCGACGTAGCGCTGGAAGTACCACTGGCCCTTCTCGCGTTCAGTCGGCGCTGGCAACGCCTCGACGCGGCAGGAGCGCGGGTTGAGATACTGGGTAATGCGCTTGATAGCCGACCCCTTACCGGCGGCGTCACGGCCTTCCATGACGATGACGACGCGGGCGCCGGTCTCGACGACCCACTGCTGCATCTCGACGAGCTCAGCCTGCAGGCGCTTGAGCTCCTTTTCATAAGCCTTCTTCTTCAGCTTCTTCGGGTGGGGATTGTGCGGGCCCTGAAAGGCGATGGCGTTGTTCATAGTTAATAGAATACTGGGAACACGCTGACAACGCGCATCCGCAGGAGCCTGCGGGCCGTGATTTTGAACACCCTTCACCCCCTGTTGGCCGAACTTTCCTGACGGCTGCGCTCACCGCCGCAGCACTCGCGTTTACTGCGTCACGGTCCCACGAGCCCCCTCACCACGAAGCAGCGATCAATGAAAGTGTCCTTATTCCATAGGTCGGCTACATATTCAGCTATAATTGATGAACAGAATTTCACGTAGTTTTGCACCAGATAGGGAATAATCCCTTAAAAGGTTTGCCCCGCTCGTAAGGGCAAAGAATTTTTCATTTAGGTGGTTCGAGTTGAGCGAAACCCAGAACAACTCACGCTCTCCCTTCGGCGGAGGCTCTGAAGGCCAGTGGCACTCAGTCGCCGAGAGATCTGCGAAGAAGCTACGTACCCTGCGGGACCGGAAGAAGGCCGATACCCGTGACGCCCTCGCCCGCGCGGCGGCCGAGCTCATGCTCGAGGAGGGTTCCGACGGCGCCAGCATCCGGGCGATCACCCGGCGCGCCCGTGTCTCCTCCCGCACCTTCCACAACTACTTCCCCAACCGCGACGCAGCGTTCCTGTACTTCATCGAGACCTACGTCCGCCAGATCGCCGAGTGGATCGACCGGACCGAACCGGGACTGACCCCGGTGCAGCTGCTGCGCCAGATCACCCATGAGATCATGACCTCGGGCGAGAACCCGCTGCCCGCGATCAACCTCGCATCCTCCCTCGGTGAGCACATGACGGTGCAGATGGACCGCGAGGGCACGGGCGTGCTGCTCGAGATCTTCGGCAGCCTCACCCACGCGGTACACCGCTACTGCGATGGCGCGCTCAGCCTCGTGGAGATCCACCTGCTGATCAACTCGGTAACGGCGATGGTCAACGCGGCCACCGAGATCGCCAACAACCCCGGCTACGCCGGTGAAGAGGCGCTCGAGACCATCCTCGACACCGGCTTCGACCGCCTCGAGCGTGGTTTCGGCACCAACTAAGCCGGGTTAAGACTCCAGCATCTCCCGCCACACGGCTGGGTCCACGTCGGCGGCAGCCGCGGGTTCGAAGTGGGGCGACTGATCCTTTTCCACCAGCACTGCCCGGATGCCCTCCGGGAAGTTGGGCTCGCGCCGCAGGGCAGCCCCCACCGCAAACTCGTTGCGCAGCGCGGTGGCCAGGTCCGTGTGGCGGGCGTGCCGCATGATCTCGGTGATCGCTACCAGACTCGTCGGGTTGGCGTTCTTCACCGCCGCGCGAGCATCTGCGAGGAACTTCTCCCCCGCCTCGTCCGGGGCGCTGGCTGCAGCGAGCGCCTGTTCGATCTCCAGCCAAGACTCCTCACCGAAGATTTCGCTGATCAGCTGCGCATTCGCGATGAGCGTAGATGGCTCACCCGCCACGCCGTCAGCGAGCGCCGTGGCTGGTTCCTGAGCATCCTCGCGCAGCGCGCGGGCCAGCCCCTTCGCCCCCACCGCATCGCCAAAGGCCTGCGGATCGGGCGCGAAGTGCGTTGCCAGCCCAGTGGCCAGCAGGTCGGCGCTATTCATCCGCCACCCCGTGGTACCGAGGAACACGGCCAACGCCCCAGCCTCCGGGAGCTGCTCCGCGTAGCCCTCCGGGGGCGTGAGGTTGTTCAGGCGGTGGGTCATGCCGACGTCCGGAACAAAAGCGATTGCTGCCTCCGGCATCGCAGCCAGCACCTTGGGCCCGACGACGCGGTGGGAGCCGTGGGCGGAGATTCCGAACCCACCTCCCATCACCACGCCCTGCCAGACGGCGACGATGGGCTTCGGGTAGGTGGCCAGGCGGCGATTCAGCCCGTACTCCTCCTCGAAGAACTCGTCACCGGACTGGTGGAAACCGGCGGCGTCGTCCTTGGCGACGGAACGGACGTCGCCCCCAGCGCAGAACGCCCGCTCGCTGCTGGACCGGATGAGAACCTGCTCGACGGCGGCGTCGTCCAACCAACCATCCACGGCCTCGCGGATCCCCGTGATCATCTCCTGATTGAGGGAGTTCAGCGCCTTCGGACGGTCGAGTTCGATGATTCCCGTCCGGCCTTCAACCACTGTGGAAATAAACTGCGTCACGATACCCACCCTTAATTGATTTTTTCTTCGCTAGATATACCTGTGGCGACGGGCCGGGTTTCCCGGCGCGCCGCCACGATAGTTTTAGTCGACCTGGAACTCCGCCATGCGGTCCCACTCGGTCTTCCCCGGGATCTGCGTGTTGATGATCTGCGAGGTCTCCTTGAGGATCGTCGGGAAGAGCTCCGTGGCCTTCTTAAAGTGCTCGGAGTTCACGTGCGCCTCCGCAGCGTCGTCCTCGAAGGCCTCGATGAGGATGTACTCGCTCGGGTCGTCCGTGTTGCGGAACCAGTCGAACCACAGGCAACCCGGCTCCTTGCGGGTGGCCTCGGTGAACTCCGCGACGTGCTCGCGGAAGTTCTCGACGTGCTCGTCCAGGGGCTTGAATCGAACGTTAATGAGAATCATGACCCCAATGCTAGCCATGCAGCCGCGACCCTCGCCAGGTTTTTATTTCCCCACCCGGCTAGGCGTTTTCGCGGCGCTCCGCGGCCTCCAGCCACTCCATCTCGAGCTCCTCGTGCTCGTCCTTGGCTGCCTGCAGCGCCTCGTTGAGTTCGGCGAGTTTCTCGTGGTCCATGGCCTCGGCAGCTTTGGCCATCTCCTCCTCGAGCCCCGCGATCTTTTCGGCCAGCTTCGCCATCTTCCGCTCCGCGGCGTTCATCTGCTTCCGCAGCTCGCGGTCCTCCTGGGCACTCAGGCCGCTAGATTCCTTCTTTTCTGCTTTCTCGACGTCGCCGCCCTGGCCACCCAGGTTCATGGAGTTTTCATCCGTGCCGTCGGCCTTGGCTTGCTCGGCGCGCAGCTGAAGGTACTGCTCGATGCCGCCGGGGAGGTTTGTGAGCTCCCCATCGCCGAAGAGCGCCCAGGTGGAGTCGCAGAGCCGCTCGATGAGGTAGCGGTCGTGGGAGATGACCACGAGGGTGCCAGCCCAGTTGTCCAGCAGCGTCTCCAGTTCCTGGAGGGTGTCGATGTCCAGGTCGTTGGTGGGCTCGTCGAGCAGCAGCACGTTGGGTTCGCTCATGAGCACTCGGGTCAGCTGCAGACGGCGGCGCTCACCACCGGAGAGGTCCTTCACCGGCGTGCGCTGCCGCTTCGGGCTGAATCCCAACCGTTCGGCCAGCTGGGAGGCGGAGATCTCCTTCTCCCCGATCGTTACGTAGCTGGCCACGTCCGTGACGGTGTCCAGCAGGCGTCGCTCCGGGTCAAGGTCGTCGAGTTCCTGTCGGAGCCAGCCGATGCGCACGGTCTTGCCCTCGATGCGCTTGCCTGAGTCCAGCGGGTAGTCGCCCGCCAGGGTGCGCAGCAGGGTGGTCTTGCCGGAGCCGTTGACCCCCACCAGGCCGATGCGCTCACCGGGCCCCAGACGCCACGTGAGGTGCTCGATGAGGCGCCGACCGTCCGGCGTGCTGATGCTGGCATCCTCCAGGTCGATGACCTTCTTACCCTGCCGGCGGACGGCGAAGCTCATCAGCTCCACGCTGTCGCGTAGCGGCGGGACGTCCGCGATGATGGCCTCGGCGGCCTCGATGCGGTAGCGCGGCTTGGAGGTGCGGGCGGGTGCCCCGCGGCGCAGCCAGGCGAGCTCGCGGCGGGCGAGGTTCTGGCGGCGCTGCTCGGCGGCGTTGGCCTGGCGGGTGCGCTCGGCTCGGGCGAACGTCCAGTCGTTGTAGCCACCCTCGTAAACGTCCACCTTCCCGTCGTGGACCTCCCAGGTGTAGGTGGCGACGGTGTCGAGGAACCAACGGTCGTGGGTGACGACGAGCAGCGCGGTGTTGCGGGACAGGATGTGCTCGGCCAGCCACTGCACGCCCTCGACGTCGAGGTGGTTGGTGGGCTCGTCAAGGATGAGCAGGTCGAGGTCCTGAACCAGTGCGGCGGCCAGGCCGGTGCGGCGGCGCTCACCGCCGGAGAGCTGCGAGACCGGGGTGTCGAGGCCGAGTTCCACGATGCCCAGGCCGTGCAGCACGCGGCGCACCTTCGGCTGGGAGGCCCACTCGTAGGTCTCCATGCCCAGCGGGTCGAGGACAGCCTGCCCGACCGTCAGGTCCTTCTTCTCCGGGTCGGTGAGGCACTCCCGGAGGACGTCCTGGGTGACCATCGCCAGGCGGAGATCGTTGTTATGGGACACCCGCCCCGCGTCGGCAGGCACTTGCTTGGAAATCACCTTCAGGAGGGTGGACTTGCCGCCACCGTTGAGGCCCACGACGCCGATGCGGTCGCCCTCGTTGACTCCGAGGCTGACCTTGTCCAGCAGGGTTTTCAGGCCATAGGACTTCTCGACGTTTTCCAGGTTGATGAGGTTCACCACGGTGGGTTTTCGCTCTCCTTTAATTTCTGTTGTGCTGTTTTTCTTGTGTTTTCCAGGCTAGCTGCGGACTACGCGCGCCCCCGGCGCGGGCGAACTAGTCACGACCGTGGCGCTGGCCTTGCCCGCCACGGATACGGCGGTGGCGACCTCCACGGCGCTGGCCTCGTCCTCGCACAGCATGGCGATGGATGGCCCGGAGCCGGAGACGATGGCAGCGAGCGCGCCGGCCTCCTTGGCCACCGCCAGCGTTTGCCGCAGGCTCGGCAGTAGGCTGATCGCGGGCGCCTGCAGGTCGTTGACCAGCAGCGGGGCGAGTTGATGGGGGTCGCCGGTCACCAGCGCGCGCATCAACTCCTCGGTGCCTTGGGCGCGGATATCCGGCCGGTTGCTGGTGCGCGCGGCCTCCCGCTGGCGGTCCAGCTGCGCGAAGACCTCCGGGGTGGACAGCCCGCGCTTATCGGTGGCGATCGCCCAGTGGTAGGGCCCCTGGGACATAATGCTGATCAGCTCGTCCCCGCGGGCGGTCCCGAGCGCGGTGCCGCCGAGCACGCAGAAGGGCACGTCGGCGCCCAGGGTGCCGGCGATCTGCAGTAACTCCGCCTGGCTGGGCGCCGCGGCCTTGCGCGGGGTGGGATACGGCAGGGGCTGACGGCCGAAGTAGAACTCCACGGCGGCGACGAGGGCGGCTGCGGCGTCCGCGGAGCCACCGGCCATCCCGCCGGCCACGGGCACATTCTTATCGATGTGGATGCTCACCGACGGCGCGCGGGTCGTCGGGTCCGCGGCTGGGTCCTCCAGCAGCCCGGCGCGCTCGCACCACAGGTCGCGGACGAGCTCGACGGCCCGCCAGGCGAGGTTGCTGGGGTCGCGCGGCACGAGGTGGGCATCCGGTCCCGCGACCGTGAGCTCGGGTTCCTCTCCGCGCGGAACCGCGGTGAGGGTCACGGTCTCCTTAAGGCTCACGGACTGGAAGATGGTTTCCAGCTCGTGGTAGCCGTCCGGCCGGACGTCGCCGACTGCCAGGTGAAGGTTGATCTTGCCGTGCGCGGTGGCGGCCACGCTGATGCGCGGGGTGTCCCCGCGCTCGTCACCGGTTCGCTGCGTGCTCACTGCCCCTCCTTGCTGACGAGGCTGGCGAGGGCAAGCGCCACGAATTCCTCGGCTCCGAGCTTCTCCCCACGCTGCTTCGGGTCGATGCCCGCCGCACGCAAGACCTCCTCGGCCTGCTGTCCACCACCGAAGTGTCCGGAGAGGGCGGCGCGCAGGGTCTTGCGCCGCTGCAGGAAGGCCGCGTCCGCCAGGGCGAAGGTCTCCCGCCGCACGTCCTCCTCCGCGAATCCGGACGCGGCAACGGCCTCGGCCCACGGCGCAGCCGGCTTGTCCCCCACACCCCAGCGGTCGATGCGCACCAACCCGGAGTCCACCTTCGGGGCGGGCCAGAAGACGTTCTTGCCGATCGTCGCGGCGCGGAAGGTATCGCCGTAGTAACGGGCCTTCACGCTGGGCACCCCGTAAATCTTGCTGCCCGGCTTGGCGGCCAGCCGGTCCGCGACCTCCAGCTGCACCATCACGAGCACCCGACTGATCGTGGGGAACTGCTCCAGCAGGTGCAGCAGCACCGGGACGGAGACGTTATAGGGCAGGTTCGCCACCAGCGCGGTGGGTGCCGCCAGCCCCTGCTCAGCCCAATCAGCGGCGGTGACCTGGAGGGCGTCGCGGAGGATGAGGTGGAGCTTATCGGCGACCGGAGCGGCCTGCTCGGCGACGGTGTGCGGCAGCCGTCCTGCCAACAGCGGGTCGATCTCGACGGCGGTGACCTCCCCCACCGCGCCCAGCAGCGCCAACGTCAGGGAGCCCAACCCGGGGCCAACCTCGATCACGTGGTCCTGCGGGCCGACATCCGCGGCGTGCAGGATCTTACGAACCGTATTTGGGTCGTGGACGAAGTTCTGGCCGAGCTTCTTGGTGGGGTTAACCCCCAGCTCCTCAGCGAGCTGGCGGATCTCCACCGGCCCGAGCAGCGATACTCCCCCGTCTAGCGCCGGGGCATCCTGGGCACGCACGTCATCATTCACGCCTTCGAATATAAACGACCGGCAGCGTAGCGGGCGAAAATGCTTCCCCCGCTACGGCTGCCGGTGAGTGCTTGTGTTCTGCGAACGCTGGGCTTTAGCGCAGGCCCATCTTCGCGGTGCAGGCAGGCCAAGCGCCCCAGCCCTGCGCGGCCTGGACGCGCTCTGCCACGGCGATCTGCTGCTCGCGGGTGGCCATGTGGGCTGCCGGAGCGTACTCGGTGCCACCGAAGCCAGCCCAGGTGGACGGGGTGAACTGCAGGCCACCGGAGAATCCGTTGCCGGTATTGATGGACCAGTCGCCGGTCGCCTCACACTGCGCGAGCTCGTCCCACACGGAGCCGTTCGCGACTGCGGGGGCATCCGGGCCAGCCGGCTTCTTCGGCTTGGTGCCGACCTTGACCACTGCCTCAACCGGGGCCTCGAGCTCCTCGCGCTCCAGAACCTTGCGGTCGGTGACCTTGCCGTTGTGGCGGGTGACCAGCAGCTTGACGCGCTCCTTGCCGTCCTTGCCCTCCTTGACGACCTTGCGCTCGCCCTCTGGCAGGTTGGCATCCTCGATCTCGCGCTCCGGTGCGCTCACAGCGCGCTCGAAGGTGTGATCCTTCTTGGAGACGCGGACGACGTCGATGTGCATGCCCTCGCGCAGCGGGGTATCAGCAGACGGGGTGACGATGTCGTCCTTGCCCAGCGGGGTGCCGCGCAGCTCGAAGATGTCGGCGACGGTGCGGGCCGGCAGCTTCATGCGGCCCTGCTTGCCGCCGTCGTTGAGGGTGAAGTACTTGGACGTGGTGACGTCCAGATCCATGCCCTCAGCCGGGATCTTGGTGTTCATACCGGCGGAGAGGGAGCCGGTGGCGATCTCGTCGTACTTGCCGACCTGGCGCAGCATCTCCTCGACGGTGACGGAGGTGGTGTCGACGTTCTCGCGCTTGCCGTCGATGATCAGGGCGACCTGCTTGGCGGAGCGCACCTTGATGGTGTCGTTGTTGGAGACGGACTCGGACGGTGCCGGGCTGACGAGGTCCTTGGCGTTGACCTCGACGCCGTTCTTCTCCAGGATGTCGCCGACGTTGCCAGTGACGGAGCTGGCCTCGATGATTTCGCCGTTGACGTCCAGCGTGATGTTCTTGTGCGCCGCCGCGGCAACGCCACCGCCAACAACCAGGGTCGCCAGCATGCCGCCGGTGGCCAGGCGCAGTGGCGTGGAGTTGGTGTTGTTGATGCGGTGCAGGCTGGACTTCTTCTTAGGAGACACTCGAAACCTCTCGATTTTCTTGTGATCGCTTCGCCCCCAGCGGGGCTGAACCTTTATCACAATACGATAACGATGAAGTTAAAGCCAGAAGAATCCAGAGACGTGGGCAAAATCACCCCAGGTCGGGGAATGCGCACTGTAACAGCAATAACAGGCCGTCACACGCGCAACGGCAGCACGCTTGCGCACCAGGACCGTAAGCGCCGGACGCGCCTGCGGTTCCCTGGGTCGCGTAGGAAGATAACGGGGTTTGACTCGCCCTGATCCGGGGAGCCCGACCTGAAGATAACGTGGCTTGGCTCGCCCCTAACCAGGGAGGCCGAAGACGCGGTTGGCATTCGCCCACGCCAGTTCCGCGAATTCGGCCGGCGACTGGCCGCGCGCCTCCGCGAGCACCCGGGCTGTGTATCCCACGAACCCGGGTTCGTTGCGCGCACCACGGAAGGGCTCGGGCGTCATATAGGGGGCGTCGGTCTCCACGAGGATCTGCTCGGCCGGGGCCAGGCGCGCAGCCTCCCGGAGCTCCTCATTGCGCTTGAAGGTCGCATTGCCCGCGAAGGAGAGAACGTAGCCGCGGTCGATGGCCTCGCGGGCCACGTCCAGCGGAGAGGAGAAGCAGTGCAGGATCACGTCGGTGGGCTGCGGGGCATCCGCGAGGATGCGCATCAGATCCTCGTCCGCCTCGCGGTTGTGGATCATCAGCGGCTTGCGCGCGCTGACCGCAAGGTCGATGTGCCAGCGCAGCGCGGCTTCCTGTACCTCGAGCGAGGGCGTGGTGTCGTCGTGCTTGATCCAATACGCGTCCAGGCCGGTCTCCCCGATCGCCACACAACGCTCGTTGGCGGCCATCTCGATGAGGCTGGTTTTGGCTGCCTCATCCAGCTCGTTGGCGCGGGTCGGGTGGATCGCGCAGGCGGCCCAGACATTGTCGAACTCTTGGGCCGCCGCCAGCGCCAGCTCGGTCTCGGCCAGTCCATCACCGACGGTGCAGATCCGCTCCACCCCGGCCTGTCCGGCGCGGGCGACGATCTCCGCGGTAGCAGCACGGCGATCCTGCCCCTCCCGTGCCCCCTTGGCGACGGTGGAGGCCAGGTGGGTGTGGGAGTCGAAGAGAGCTCCGATGCTCTCCGGCAGGACAGGCGTGGGGCGTTTCTTTTTAGACATATCCCCCACGCTACCGGTCAGCTAGTCCTTGGCGACCGGCGCCCACTCCGGGCCGGTCTCCGCCAGCTCCGGGTCCAGCTTCTGGAACAGCGGCTTCGGCTTACTCAGCGGGGTGCCCGGGGTCAGCTCGATGCGCTGCCAGGTGGCCTGCTGCTCGGTGTAGTTACCCATGATGACCGGGTAGGTGCTCCCCTCTTCCGGCAGGCCCACACCGACCGGGGTGCGCGGGGATTCGTCCTTGACCTCAACAATCTCCGGCTGGGCTGCCCAGATCCCCTCGCCACCGAGGGTCTCGAAGACCTTCTGAGCGGAGAACGGCAGGTACGGGGTCATCAGGGTGTTGACGTCCGCGACAACCTGCAGGGCAACGTACAGGACGGTAGCCAGGCGCTCGCGCTGGGTCTCGTCCTTCGCCAGCTTCCACGGCTCCTGGGCGGCGATGTACTGGTTGGCTCGCGCTGCGATGCGCATGGCCTCGGTCATTCCTGCCTTGAACTTGGAGAGCTGCAGCGCGTCGCCGACCACGGTGTAGGCCTGCTTCGCCTCGTCCAGCAGCTCCTGATCCTCGGCGGTGAACTCGCCCGGCTGCGGGATCTCGCCGAAGTTCTTGTGCGCCATGGAGACCGTGCGGTTAACGAGATTGCCCCACTCGTTGGCCAGCTCGGAGTTGATGCGGCGAACGAACTCGTCCCAGGTGAAGTCCGTGTCTGTGTTCTCGGGGCCTGCGACGGCGATGAAGTAGCGCAGCGCGTCGGGGCCGAACTCCTTGAGGAAGTCGCGGACGTAGATCACGACGCCCTTGGAGGAGGAGAACTTGGAGCCGGACATGGTCAGGAACTCGGAGGAGACGACCTCGGTGGGCAGATTCAGCTCGCCCAGCTCGCCCTGCTCGCCGCCCTTGCTCCCCTTGCCGGCGTAGCCGAGCATCTCGCCTGGCCAGATCTGGGAGTGGAAGGTGATGTTGTCCTTGCCCATGAAGTAGTAGGACACGGCCTCCGGGTCGTTCCACCACTTGCGCCAGGCCTCCGGGTCGCCGGTGCGCCAGGCCCACTCGATGGATGCGGAGAGGTAGCCGACGACCGCGTCGAACCAGACGTAGAGCTTCTTGGCGTTGTTATCCTGCCAGCCCTCGATCGGGACGGGCACGCCCCAGTCGATGTCGCGGCTCATCGCGCGGGGCCGGATGTCCTTCAGCAGGTTCAGGGAGAACTTCAGGACGTTGGGGCGCCAGTCATCGCGTCCCTTCAGCCATTCCTCCAGCGCCTCGGCCAGGGCGGGCAGGTCGAGCATGAAGTGCTCGGCGTCGACGAACTCCGGGGTCTCGCCGTTGATCTTGGAGCGCGGGTCGATCAGGTCGGCCGGGTCCAGCTGGTTGCCGCAGTTATCGCACTGGTCACCGCGAGCGTCGGTGGCGCCACACAGCGGGCAGGTTCCCTCGATGTAGCGATCCGGGAGGGTGCGGCCGGTGGACGGGCTCACGGCACCACGGGTGGTCTGCTTGAGCATGTAGCCGTTGTCGTTGAGCCCGCGGAACAGCTCCTGCACGATCGCGTAGTGGTTGCGGGTGGTGGTGCGGGTGAACAGGTCGTAGGACAGGCCCAGTCCCACGAGGTCCTCGACGATGATGCGGTTGTAGCGGTCTGCGAGCTCGCGGACCGTGGTGTTTTCCTTATCCGCCTGCACCAACAGCGGGGTGCCGTGCTCATCCGTGCCGGAGACCATCAGCACGTCGTTGCCGATCATTCGCTGATAACGGGCAAAAACGTCGGACGGGACGCCGAAGCCGGCGACGTGGCCGATGTGACGGGGGCCGTTGGCATAGGGCCAGGCAACAGAGGTGAGTACGCGCTTTGACATGCCTTAAACCCTATTAGATCCGTGCCTGCTGCGCGAACAAAGCCCCACCTCCCGGGGCTAGTTCCGACCGGGTAGGTGGGGCTGAGTTCTGCGAGGGACCGTGGCGGCTTAGCTGCGTCCGCTGGCGTCCTCGCCGTTGCGGTTGTTGATGTAGTCGGCGACGTCTTCGGCGTCGACGACCTCAACGACCTTCCCGCCGTCGTAGACGCTCATCGTCTCCAGGCCGTCGAGGTCCTCGGCGACGTAGGACTGAGCGGCGGTGGAGTCCTCGACCGCGGCCTCGGCGTCTGCCGTCGCCGGGGCGTGCGGTGCGGTGGCTGCCGTCGTGCCGGTGACGTCCTCGCGACGGTTCTTCGTGCGGAGGGCGCGCTTCACGAGCTCGCGGTTTTCGCGTTCCCGGTATTCGCGGGCCACGCGCAGCACCATCTTCCGCTGGTTCTTCTGGTCCAGGTAAAGCGGATCGTCGCCCAGGGCCTTCACCACGGCGAACATCAGGGCGATGATGATGAACACGAATGGGGAGGCCGCGATAATCGTGATGTTCTGCAGGTTATCCAGCGAGTCCGCATCACCCGTGGTCAGCATGATCACCGCGATGGCGCAGGTGAGAACACCCCACAGGACGGTGACAACCGGGGATGCGACGAGGCGGCCGCGCTGAGACATGCTGCCCATCACCGTGGAGGCGGAGTCCGCCGAGGTGATGAAGAAGGTACCAAGCAGCAGCATCGCGATGATGGACACACCCGCGCCGAATGGGTACTCGTACAGCAGGTTGAACAGCATCTTGGTGGCATCACCGTCGCCCCAGATGGACTTGCCGGTCTCCTCGAGGTGGATCGCGGTGCCGCCAAAGATGGAGAACCACAGGATCGTCACGGAAGTCGGGACGAGCAGGATCACCATGATGAACTCGCGGACGGTACGGCCGCGGGAAATACGAGCCAGGAACATGCCCACGAACGGGGACCAGGAGACCCACCATGCCCAGTAGAAAATGGTCCAGCTAGACAGCCAGTCACCGGCGTCCTCGGAGGACTGGGCGGTGCGGGAGGCCATGGCGAAGAAGTCCTGCAGGTAGTTGCCCAGCGTCGTCGGGACCATGTTCATGATGACGACGGTCGGGCCAACAACGAGGACGAACAGGGCGATGATCGATGCCAGCACCATGTTCGTATTCGAGATCCACTGAATGCCCTTGCCTACGCCGGATGCGGCGGAGATCAGGAAGGCGATGCCGAGCACGACGATGATGCCAACGATCAGGGTGTTGCCGGGGTTATCGACCCAGTCGACGATTTCCATGCCCGAGGCGATCTGGCGAGCACCAATACCCAGGGAGGCGGCGGTGCCGAAGACGGTGGCGAAAATAGCCAGGATGTCGATGAGCTTACCGAGCCAGCCCTCGGCCAGGCGGTGGCCGATCAGCGGGATGAACGCGGAGCTCAGCAGCTGCTTGCGGCCCAGACGGAACGTGCCGTAGGCGATGGCCAGGCCGACGATGGCGTACAGCGACCATGGGTGCAGACCCCAGTGGAAGAGCGTGGAGGCGAAGGCCTCGCCCACGTTGCCCTCCGGGCGGCCCGGCACGCCGGTGCGGAAGTGGGTCAGCGGCTCGGTGGTGCCGTAGAACATCAGGCCGATGCCCATGCCGGCGGCGAACATCATCGCAACCCAGGAGAATGTTGAGAACTCCGGCTGTTCATCATCCTTGCCGAGCTTGATGTGGCCGAACTTCGAGAAGGCCACGAAGAGCACGAAGAAGACGAACACGGTCGAGGCGAGGACGAACAGCCAACCCCAGTCGACGACGACGTAGTCCAGCGCCTGGCTGGCGAAGTTGGCGAAGGACTCGGAACCCACGAGCCCCCAGGCCACCACGGCGAGGACGAGCGCGGCGGCGGGGCCGGTGACGACCCAGTCGATGCCTGCGCGCTCGTCCTTGGCCGCGGCACTATCCGCGGGTTCACTCAGCCGCGCGGCGTCTTGGGCCTCTTGCGGCGAGATACTGCCTTCCTTCAGCTGGTCAAGGGTGTTCTCAGAATTGCTCATTGCCCCACTGTGCGTGGGATTTTTGCGTTTTGCTAGTTTTTGGCGCCGTTATCGAGCTCGCAACGGGCTCACAGCGGTTTTCTAGGTGGCTGCCAGAATTGTTATAGCGCTGTTCAGGGCGCTCTTCCCTACCAAGAGATAACAATCTGATAACAAATTCGCTTTGATGCGCAGGTTGTGGCCTATTTTTCCGCCCGGGCGGCCAGTACCGCCTCGTAAACGTCCCGCTTTCCGAGACCGTGGGAGGCAGCCACCTCCCCGGCGGCGGCCTTCAGCCGCTGCCCCTGGGATACCAATTCCTCGACCTCGCCCACGACGTCTTCGGGCGCGACCTCCGCGGTGGCCGCGGTCGCCTCGATCACAACAGTGATCTCCCCCTTGACCCCGGCCTCCGCCCACTCGGCGAGCTGACCGAGCGTGCCCGCCTTGACCTCCTCGAAGGTCTTGGTGAGCTCCCGGCACACAGCCGCCGAACGCTCCGGCCCCAGCACCTCGGCGGCAATCCCGAGCGTCGAGGCCAGCCGGTGGGGTGACTCGAAGAAACAGACGGCCTCGTCCCCGCTGCGGGCGGCGTCGAAGAACTGGCGGCGCTGGCCGTCCTTCCTCGGCGCAAAACCCAGGAAGCGGAAGTGACCGACCCCGATCCCGGAGAGCGCCAGTGCCGTCGGCACAGCGGACGGACCCGGCAGGCAGGTCACCGGGACGCCGCGTTGGTGGGCTGCGACGACGGCAGGAAAACCCGGGTCCGACACGGAGGGCATGCCCGCGTCCGTGATGACCAGCACCCGCTGGCCGGTGGCCGCGGCTTCGACGAGCTCCTCGGCGCGGTGCTCCTCGTTGTGGTCGAAATTGGAGAGCACCTTGCCACGGATGCTGACCCCCAGCGCGTCGGCGAGCGCCCGGCTGCGGCGGGTATCCTCCGTCGCGATCACGTCTGCGGTGGCCAGGGCGTGGAGCAACCGGATCGACGCATCCTGCGGGTTGCCCAGGGGCGTGGCAGCCAGAATGATGCCACCGTCCGGCAGCGGCGGATTGGCACAGGCCTGTTCCCACAGGTGGCCGAAGTCCGGGGCTGGGGCGTCAATGGTGCGGGAGTGCGTCGGTGCGGAGCTCATGCCACCAGCATGGCACCGCTTAAAGCAAAATCCACATCGGATAAGCTTTCCCTGTGACAACGAAGACCACCCCGGCGCCGACCACCGGGCCAGCCGAGCCCCGCGTGGGCCAGCCGAAGCAGCGGATGAACCAACGCCGTTGGGCTCTCATTCAGCTTCTGCTGGCCGCCTTCGCTGCCCTCCTTCGGATGGTCAATCTGGGCTCCCCCACTGACGGCGGTACCCCGGTCTTCGACGAAAAGCACTACGTCCCCCAGGCCTGGCAGATCCTGCGCGGCTGGGACCACCTGGTGCTGGGAGGCATCGAGGATAACCCCGGCTATGGGCTGGTCGTGCACCCGCCGCTGGCCAAGGAGATCATGGCCGCCGGAATGGGGGTCTTTGGCTACACCCCCTTCGGCTGGCGGGTGTGCTCCGCGCTAGCGGGCGTGGCGGTGGTCTGCCTGATCGCGGGCATCGCCCGGCGGTTATCCCGCTCGGATCTGGTCGGCTTGCTGGCCGGCGTGCTCGCCCTCTCCGATGGCATTCTGCTGCTGACCAGCCGTTCCGGAATGCTGGATCACTTCCAAACGCTCTTCCTGGTGGCCGCGGTGTACTTCCTGGTCCGCGACCACGAGGAGATGGAGCGCCGCTACCGGGCCGTGTTTCGTGAGGGCCGAATCGGGGACTTCCCGGCTGGGCCGCGGCCGGGCTTCCGCTGGTGGCGCTTCGCCGCCGGCATCGCGCTCGGTGGCACGCTGGCGATCAAGTGGTCCGGGCTCTACTACATGGCCTTCTTCGGCGTGGTCCTCGTGGCCCTGGATGCGCACCGTCGCTGGCGTTATGGCGTGCGCCGCCCGCTGCTGGGTGCGCTGCTTCGGGACGCCCCGCCGCACTTCTTCGCGGTCGTCATCATCCCGGTGTGCTGCTACCTGCTGTCCTGGCGGGCGTGGTTCGGCAGCGAGACCTCCGTGTACCGGCACGCGGTGGAATCTGGCCTCGTCGAGGACGCCACCGCGCTGGCCGAATCCCCGCTGGGATTCCTGCCGGATTCTGTCCTGAACTTCCTCTACTACCACGTGTCGGTGCTTCGCTTTCACTCGGAGCTGACCAACTCGAACGGCCACAACCACCCGTGGGAGTCGAAGCCCTGGTCCTGGCTGGCCTCCACCCGCGGCCTGATGTACTACAACCCCAGCCACGAGGACGGCACCCGCACCGTGGAGCTACTGGTTGGGACGCCGGCGATCTGGTTCCCCACCGTGCTGGTGCTGGCCTATGGTTGCTACCGCCTGGCCCGGTTCCGGGATCTGGTGTGGGTCGTGCCGGTCGTGGGTTTCGCCGCAGGATTCCTGCCGTGGCTGCTGAACACCGACCGCCAGATGTACCTCTTCTATGCGCTGAACCTCGCGCCCTTCCTCATCATCGGCCTGGCGCTGATCTGCGGCCGTGTCTTGGGGTGGCGCATGGCGCCCGGCAGCACGCACCGCCCGGTGGCATGGTTGCAGTCCCACGCCGGCCTGGTACTGGTCGTGGCCTACATGGGCTTTGCGGTGTGGAATTTCCTATTCTTCCTGCCGCTGTACACGGCCATGCCGCTGAGCCCCGCCGAGTGGGCAGCCCGCATGTGGCTGCCTTCCTGGCACTAGGGCTTCCTGGAACTAGGGCAATCGGTCGGCTAGTGGCGGCGATGATCGCCGGGATAGTAGCGAGAATGCTCCTCGGCATCCACCGCGGAAAAGTTCATCGGCTTGGCTGAGAGCACGTGCCAGGAATCGCGCAGCGGCCGAATCGTATGGTGCCGGGAGAGCCAGCAGGTCACCAGCGCGATCACCGCAGCGAGGTGAATGGCGAGGTTGCCGATGAGTGCCGGATCGACCCCGGTGCCACCCGCCAGCCCCATAATGATGTCTCGGGTGGCGAAGCCCCCGCCGAAGGCCCACATCCCCAGGTAGACGGGCAGCAGCCCGCCGGCAGCGCGAGGCGCCCAGGATGCCCAGGCTAGGCCCGCGCCCAAGGCGAAGCGGCTGATGGCCGCATCAATCATGTATTTCGCGAGCTCCGGGTCCGCGGCCCCCGCCTGCGGCCCCTCCCCCGGCCGGATGGCTTCGTAGAGCTGCGCGGGATCCGCGGTACCCGCGGTCGAGCCAGCAAACAGGAGGATCGCCCAGAGGAAATAGACGACCGCAAGCACCGCCAGCGCGATGCGGGCCCCCAGCAACGGCAGCTGCCGCCGACGAATGTCGCCACCAACCTCGGGGGTTTCCTCGGCCACCTGCAGCACCTTGGCCGCGAGATCCGCACCAGCCCCCTGGGTCGGCGCGGGCGGGTTGGCCCGCAGCCGCAGGTCGCGCCCGATCGCGGTCACCTGCGCGTACCACGCCTGGCACTCCTCACACTGAGCCACGTGGGCGTCCACGATCTCTCCCGGCACCGCGGCGTCCTCGCCGTCTAGCCGCGCCGAGAGCGCTGCCCGAACTTCTGCGCATTCCACAGACCTTATGCTCCCCTAAAAGCCTCGCGCTGCCAAGCAGAGGCGGCGCTAGCCCTTTCCACCCCGCTCACCCGACGGCTCACCCGAAGCGGGAGAATGCCCGGTCCAGGCTGGCCCGCCCGGAACCGAAGACCACGATCGCCAGCAGCCCCGCGCACAGCACCAGCGGCAGCTCGATGCCGTTATCGGCGGCGAAGAGCCCCTGGGACCAGTGCACCAGGTACATCGCGGCGATCATGTGCAAGATCAGCAGGCCAGCCATCAGCGGCGCCAGCAGGCCCACGACCAGAAGCGCTCCCCCGATGAGCTCCAGCCCGGTGGCCAGCCAGGCGGAGAGCTCGGGCTGCGGGATCCCCTGGTGGGAAAACTCCGCGATCACTCCGGAGTCTCCCCCAAGCTTCTGGATGAAGAGTTTCTGCCAGCCGTGGGCGATAAAAATGGTGCCCAGCACGGCGCGGATCAGCAGCAAGGCGCCGTCGCGGGCGACCTGGTGTTCCAGCATCGTTGACTATCCGCCGTGTTCTGCGCGTACGCCTTAGACTGCGCGGATGTGGGTGCGGTCGTGCGGACCGTCCCAGTAGTCCAGGTCCGCGTCCTCGCCCGGGTAGTCGTCGAAGCCGTCGTCGAAGAAGTCCCCGCCGTTGGCGTAGGCCAGGTTCTCCAGCTCCGGGTCCGCTTCGTCCGTTTCGACGACGATCGCGCCCGGCCGCAGCAGACGGTCCGGAACGCCGAGCTCGGCGTCCTCCAGGTTGCGCACACCCAGGCGAGCGCGGCGCATCCGTGCAAGACGGCGGCGGCGCAGCTTGGCCTCCTCGATCGCCTGGCGGCGCAGGTTGAACAGGTACACGCCGGTGAGCGCAGCCGTCACGAGGAAAGCGATCCACAGCTTGCCACCGACGATGAGGCTGGCGATCAGGGCGATCGCGGTCAGCCCGGCGAGCACGCCGAGCACCTGCTTGCGGCGCTGCAGGCGGCGGTTGTAGAGCTGCTGGGATGCGACCGGGTCGTAGACTCCACGGCCCCGGCGGGAGGCGATGAATTCCATGTCCTCCTCGGACAGCTCGAAGCTCTCCTCCTCGGCCTCGGCCAGCGGCGACTCGGCCTCGGCAGCCTCGTCCTCCTCACAGACCCCTGCGTCCACGTGCAGGTCCCCGCCGCGGAAGTAGGCGGTCGGGATGTTACGCAGCGCTGGCTGCTCCTCCAATGCGTCCTCGGTGTCCGCGTCCGCAGTGTCTGCCTGCTCCGCCTCGGCCACGCGCAGGGTCGCCGGCGTGTCCGCACCGGCGTCCTCGTGCTTCGCGTCCTCGTGAGCCATCGTGTCTGCTGCGTCGTCGGCCAGCTCCGCGTCGACCGTGACGGACTCGGTGCTCATGGCCGGCACCTCGGCCGGGACGGTGCGACGCTGGGCGTCCGCCACGTGCTCCTCGCCGTCCAGGTCCTCGGCGTCGGCGTCGACGATCTCGCCCTCCAGGGTCTCCAGGTTGGTGGTCTCGTCCGCGGCGTCCTCGGCGACGTCGGTGTGGTCCTCGTCGACCTCTGCGTCCACTGTCTCCACGCCATCGGCGATGTCGGCATGTTCGCTGGAACGCTCCTCGTCGCGGGCGTCGACGTCCTCATCGAAAAGGACGTACTCCGGTTCCGCCTCGACGAAATCGATGTCCGCGTCCACGTCCTCATCCGAGGACATGTAGTGCCCCTCAGCGGGAAGCAGACGGCGCGGACGGCGGGAACGCTTGGCACCGCCTTCGTGCAGAATTCGGGTCTCGGACATGCCCCGCGACGTGCGGCGCACCGGAGACTGCTTGCGCAGCAACAACGGCGCCATCAGCAGCAGCCATACTGCGAGGATCAACAGAAGGGAGCCGGACACTTATGCTCCTAAAAGCTAGACAGCGGTTTGGACCTCTGGGGTGTACCCAGCGGGTGAACTAGCCCTGCCGGAGGATGGCGGCAAGGCCAGCAACAATACCTTCCAAGGTATCGGCAACCTGGGTGCTTCGCTTCCTGCCACGCCGCGCGGCGAGCCAAAACGCGGAAGTTTTGCCTGAGGCCTAGTCGACCCGGAAACGTCCCTGGTTCGCGAGCCGATGGGTGATTCCGGGGCCGAGCTCCTCGACTGTCTGGGCGACCAGCAGGTGGTCCGTCCACTGCCCGTCGATGTGTAGGTTGCGCTGCAGCCGCCCCTCGACCCGGTACCCGGTGTTCTCCAGCACGCGGCGGGAGGCGGGGTTGTCCTCCATGACGGTGGCCTCCACCCGGTGCAGGCCGAGCCCCAGCATCGCCAGGTCGGTACCCAAGGCGACGGCGGCGGTAGCCACCCCACGGCCCTGCCAGCGGGAATACACCCAGTAGCCGATCCAGCAATTACCGATCGTGCCGTATTGCATGTTGCCGAGCGTGAGCTGGCCCGCAAACTCGCCGGCTACCTCGATCGCCAGCGACATCGCTACCCCCTGACGCTCCGCGAACTTGAGTCCCCGGTAGGTCCGGCGCCACATTTTCGGCGAGTGCGCCTCCTCCCAGGAGGTGGCCACGGTCGGCTCGACAGGGCGCAGGAGGTGTTCATCGGCGATGCGGAAGGCGCGCCAGGCCGCACCGTCGGAGCGGCGGAGCTCCCGCAGGCGCACCGGCAACTCCGTGGCGGAGTCAGCAACGGCGCCCGGTCGCTGGCGCGCCTGCGGCAACCACACGGTAGGCACCCGCCACCGCGCCCCGTTGCCCCTGGCCAGGCGCCTATCGAGCTCCACGTCCGCCGCTCCCCGGTGAGTTCCCCGCGGCTAGGAGCGGTTGGTCAGGAAGAGGACGTCGACGAACTGCCCCGGCGCGACGTGCGTCTCTTCCGCAGGCACGGTAATCAGGCAGTTGGCCTGGCCATAGCTGCCGAGCAGGTGGGTCGGTTCCCCGCCGCCGACCGCGCCGAGCGGGTCCACGAGAAACTCGCGGGTCTCCCGGTCGCGCATCAGCTGGCCGCGGATGAAGCCGCGGCGACGCGGCGCCGAGTCGATCGCGGCGATGGTGCGGGCCCGAACCACCCTGCGGGTGGCCTGGCGCTGGCCGCGGATGATCTGGATCAGCGGGCGGACCAGCACTTCGAAGGCCACGAGCGCTGCGGAGGGGTTGGCCGGCAGCAGGAAGGTCGGCACCTGGTCGGCGCCGAGGGTGCCGAAGCCAAGGATGGAGCCCGGGTGCATCGCAATGCGGGTGGTTTCCATCGGCCCAAGCTCGCCCAGGATCTCGCGCAGCTGGTCGCTGCCTTCCCCACCGATCGCGCCGGTGATGACGAGCACCTCGCTGCGCATCAACTGGGCTTCGAGAACCTCCTTGATGCGGCGGGGCTCGCCAGCGAGGATTCCCATGCGGTGCGCTTCAGCGCCTGCCTCCTTGGCGGCGGCAGCTAGGGCGTAGGAGTTGGCGTCGTGGATCTGCCCCAGGCCCGGGTCGCGGTCGATGTCGACGAGCTCGGGGCCGAAGGCGAGCACGCTCAGTCGCGGGCGTGGGTAGACCAGCACCTTGGAGCGGCCGATGGCTGCGAGCAAGCCCACCTGGGCCGCGCCGAGCACTGCGCCCTGCTCGACGACGACGTCGCCCGGCTGGACGTCGGAACCGAGGCGGTGGACGAACTCCCCCGAGTTCACGGTGCGTAGCGGTTCCACGTGGCGGCCGTCGACCTCCACCCAGTCAAGCGGAAGAACAGCATCGGCGAGAGTCGGGATCGGCGCCCCGGCGTGGACGCGCACGGTCTGGCGCGGCTGCAGCCGAACGGGACGGCTCGAACCTGCGGTGACCTCACCGACGACCGGGAGGGTGGGCAGCTCGCCGTCGGCGGGCTCGCGGACGTCCACGGCGCGCACCGCGTAGCCGTCGATGGCGGCCTGGTTGAAGCCGGGTACCGCCCGGTCCCCCTCGATCTGCTCCGCGCAGCGCAGACCGAGCGCCTCAGAAATGGAGATGCGCACCGGTTCCGGCGTGACCGCCGCCGCGGAGATGATCGCTAGCTGTTCCTCAACGCTGCGCATGGGGCTACTCCCCGAGTCGCTGCTCGAGCCACTGCTTCAGGGACTCCCCGTAGGTCTCATCCTCGAGAGCCATGTCCACGCACGCGCGGATGTAGCCGCCTGGGTTGCCGAGGTCGTGGCGCTTGCCCTGGTGGACGACGATGTGCACCGGGTGCCCCTCGGAGATCATCAGCTCGATGGCATCGGTGATCTGGATTTCCCCGCCCTTGCCCGGCTTGGTGCGGGACAGGGCCTCGAAGACCTGCCGGTCCAGCAGGTAGCGGCCGGTGGCCGCGAAGTTCGACGGGGCGTCTTCGAGGTCCGGTTTCTCGACCATGCCGTTGACCTTCTTGACCTGCGGGTCATCGGAGTCGGCGGCGATATCGAAGACACCGTACTTGGAGACGTCCTCCTCCGGCACCTCGACTGCGCACAGGACGGAGCCACCATAGCGCTGGCGCACCTCCAGCATGGTCTCCATGATCCCGTAGGGCAGGACGAGGTCATCCGGCAGCATGACGGCGAAGCACTCCTCGTCCTCAGCGAGGTGAGATTCGGCCAGGCCGATGGCGTGACCAAGGCCGAGCGGCTCCGGCTGCTCGATGGCGGCCACGTCGATCAGGCCGTCGGTGGCGCGAACCTTCGCGAGCTGGTCCTCCTTACCGCGAGCTTCGAGGGTGGCCTCGAGTTCAGCATCAGTGCGGAAGTGGGCCATGATGCCCTGCTTCTTCGGGGCGGTGATGATCGCCAGGTGCTCAGCACCAGCCTGGGCGGCCTCCTTGGCGATAAGCTCGATCCCGGGAGTGTCGACCACGGGGAGCAATTCCTTGGGCACCGTCTTCGTCGCAGGCAGGAAGCGCGTCCCCAGTCCTGCGGCGGGGACCACAACTGTGCGAAGCTCATTGGAAGTCATGAGGTGCATCGTACCGCCCAGCTAGGCCAAAATGCTGGACTTACACCCGGTGCGGGCCGGAAAAGATCCGTTGAGAATTCCGCCACCGCCACCCCACCCGAATAGAGAGCAAAAAGCAGCGAAGGAGACCATGCCCCACAACCCCGAAGAAACCCGCGCTGCGAAGGCTGATCTGCGCGCCGAAATCCGATACACCCGCAAGCAGGTTCCGGCAGCGGAGCGCGCCCAGCGCGACCGCGCCATCCAACACCATCTGGTGGCAGCTCTGGAACAGCGGTTCCCCGGCTCCCGGCCGGTAGTGGCCGCGTTCAGCGCGCTGCCGGGCGAGCCCGGAGGCGCAGACCTGCCGCAAGCCCTGCGGGATGCGGGCTATGAGGTGATCCTGCCGGTCGTTAAGCACCACCCACGCCGGTTGGAATGGCGGACGTTCACTGGCGCGGCGGGCCTGGTGGCGAACTCGATGGGGATCCTGGAGCCCACGGGCGAAAACCTAGGAGAACTGGTCGATAACGCGGACGTCGCCGTCCTTCCCGCCCTCGCCCTGGGCTCTGACGGCACCCGGCTGGGCCAGGGTGGCGGATTCTACGACCGCACGCTCGCCGACTTCGTGGCGGGCGATGCCTCGCATCCGTCCGAGAATGTGGAGGTATCAAACGCCAACGCCGCCCCCACCGTGGCTCCGGCTGTGAATCCGGTCACGATCCCGGGGGTCGGCACACCGTTCCCTGCACCCCGGTTGCAAGCGATCTGGGCCGTGGTGGACGACCCGGAGCTGCGTGTTTGCGTTCCCGCAGCCCCGCACGACCTCGCGGTCGCCACCGGAATCACCCCGAACGGGGTCTATCATTTTCCCAGCTCATCGGTATAATAAATTCAGTCTTTTATAATTTTAAGAAGGGGATTTTTCATGCTGTCTGGATTCAAGGAATTCCTGATGCGCGGCAACGTGGTTGAGCTCGCAGTGGCCGTCGTTGTCGGTTCCGCGTTCACCGCTATCGTCACCGCTTTCACTGACAAGATCGTCAACCCGCTGATCGCTGCGCTGGGCGGCTCCCCGGAGTTCGGCCTGGGCTTCCACATCCGCGAGGGCAACCCGGCCACCTTCATTGACTTCGGCGCCGTCATCACCGCTGCGATCAACTTCCTGATCATCGCGGCCGTGGTCTACTTCATCCTCATCATGCCGATGAACAAGCTGGCCGAGATGAACGCTCGCCGCAAGGGCATCTCCACCGAGGAGGCAGCTGCAACCGAGACCGAGCTGCTGGCCGAGATCCGCGACCTGCTGCAGCAGCAGAACGGTGTCTCCACCAAGAAGGTCGACCCGTCCGTCGCTAACGACGACGATCCGACCGGCCGTCACGCTGAGTAAGTCCCGCTGAGCAATTCGCTCAGCCGTATTCCAGCTCTACGCTCGTCGAACTAGTTCTTCGCCCGCCCCCAGTGGGGCGGGCGTTGTTCTATCCAGAACTCTTTATCGA